>JAHDEB010000055.1:2770-31478 GCA_020629055.1 Chloroflexota bacterium | reverse complement strand
TAGTTCCACAAATGGCTGAAAATCCCGTATCCGTGAAAAATTTAGCGATATAGATACAGAAACTGAAGTCTAATCGACAAAATATGCCTTAACATCCTAACTGTCCGCGTCATCAACAAAAAATCCGCGCACCTATTCCTATATTCATGTAACCGTAGTTGATATTCACCCCTCAAATTGCTATACTTCTCATCCGCTCAGCATACTGAGCAACTTTTAAATCAATAACTCAAAGACAAACAGACACTCGTTTTTGCGGCTGTCTGTTTTTTGTCGTTTGAAACAAGGCTTGTAGCACCTCATCACAATTTTGAGGATGACTACAAAATTTTCCCCAACAAGGGGGTGATATCTAACATGCCAAAAGTCGTACTCCAAGGTGGAGAAACACAAGAACAACTGCTGCGCCGCTTCCGTAAAGAAGTCGTCAAAAGTCGTGTACTAACCGACTCGCGTCGTAAACGTTGGTTTATACCCAACAGTGAAGTTCGCCGGATCAAAGAAAAGAAGGCGTCACGTCGCAACAGCAGCCACGGCCACAGAAGCACCTACAACTAGTTCACGAGTGTTTTGACACAAAGGTATTTCTTTCTCGGACATACTTAAAAACACTTTAGGCTTCGTCATCTAAAAACAACTTCCCCTCAAAAGGAGTTTAACGAAGCACTGGTTTATACGCTTCAGCTTTCAAGCTGGTCGTTAAAGCAAAACATAAAAGCCTCTGGACCTCGGTTCAGAGGCTTTTTGTATTTCTGGCGTCGAGTAAGCGTCAGCTTTGTTCTGCTAAAATGGGGCAAAACTATTTAGGGGTGGCAGAATCTGAAACGGCTCACTCCTCAGAGCAAGCATACACACAGTTTCTGCCATCCTTCTACACGATTGATCATGACTCGCTTACGCAATCTGCTATTTTTACTGTTAGCCATCATCCTTTTCACCTTCGGCTTTGTTTATTGGGTGCTGCTGCGTGATCTGCCCCATCCCACTGAACTAGAGACCGGTCTGCCGATCCCAACGATTCGAATCGAAGACCGAAACGGCCGATTGTTGTATGAATGGATCGACACCAACACCGGCCGACAAACCAGCCTACCCCTTAGCCAAATTTCACCCCATCTCGTCGATGCAACCATCGCCACCGAAGACCGCAACTACTGGGAGCATCCCGGCGTTGACTTGGCCGGTGTAGTACGCGCAATTTGGTCGGCCGCCAACCCGACAAACGACGGGCAAGTGGTCGGGGGCAGCACGATCACTCAGCAGTTGGCCCGCAATCTGCTGTTAAGCGATGCTGAACGAACCGAGCGCACCATCAAACGGAAAACGCGCGAAGCATGGCTCGCCTACAGGCTTGAACGCCACTACACCAAAGAAGAGATTTTAGCCCTCTATCTAAACCAAATTTATTACGGCGGCCTGGCCTACGGGGTTGAAGCGGCCGCCCAAACCTGGTTCGGCCGATCCGCGGCCGACCTGACTGTGGCGCAAGCGGCTCTGCTGGCCGGGCTTCCCCAAGCACCCGCCGTCTACAATCCGCTGGTCAATCCCGATGCAGCCAAAGAACGGCAGCAGGTGGTCTTGGGCCTCATGCTAAAGGATGGGATGATTTCGGCCGAACAGCACGACTTAGCCGTACGCGAACCCCTCATCTACACCACCACCCCGTATCCAATTGAGGCACCCCATTTTGTCGAAATGGTCAAAGCCCAGGTCGATAGTCTGTTTCCGGCCGAAACACGCGCCACCATGCCCAGCTTAACGATCCGTACCAGCTTAAATTTAGACTGGCAGCAAGTGGCTGAAAAAATCGTCGCCACCCAAGTCGAAACGCTAAACCAACCGGCCGACGGTGGCTACGGCCACAATGTCGAAAACGGAGCGCTGTTCGCGATGGACCCAAAGACGGGCGAGGTGTTAACCTTGGTCGGCAGCCCAGACTTTTTCGACGCAGAACATGGTGGGGCGATTAATATGGTGACCTCACCGCGCCAGCCTGGCTCTACCTTAAAGCCACTGATCTATGCAGCCCGCATGGACCCTGCCCAACCCAATCCCGCCACACCTGCGACGATGTTTTTAGACGTGACCACGACGTTTTTTACCCAAAAGGGGGAAAGCTACGTGCCACTTAACTTTTCGCGCACCGAGCATGGACCGGTCTTAATGCGGCAGGCGCTCGCCTCCTCACTCAATATTCCGGCCGTCATCGCTTTAGACCAGTTGGGGCTAAAAGATGGGCTAAACACGCTGCAAGATTTCGGCCTGACCACCTATAACTCGCCAGAAGAATTCGACCTATCGTTGGCCCTGGGCGGCGGCAGCGTGACACTTTTTGATCTGGTCCGCGCCTATACGCCATTCGCAAACCAAGGCAGCCGGGTCGATCCGATTTTAATCCTAGACATTCGGGAATCCGCATCTGGGGAGCTATTGTATACAGCACCGGCCGCCGCATATCACGCCACCATCGACCCCCGTGTCGCCTGGCTGGTCAACGACATGCTCAGCGATGATGCGGCCCGCGAGCTTTCATTTGGGCGCAATAGCGTGCTCCGTTTAGACCGCACCGTCGCGGCCAAAACTGGGACCACCAATAATTTCAGGGATAATTGGACCGTCGGCTATACGCCCGAACTGGTAACAGGCGTTTGGATCGGGAACGTCAACCAAACACCGATGGTCAATGTAACCGGTATCACCGGCGCCGGGCCGATTTGGCACGCATTTATGCGGTCTGTGTTAAACGGCCGCCCCGATCTGCCATTTGTCCAACCGGATGGGATTTCCCAAGTCGAAGTCTGCACGCTCAGCGGGCTATTGCCCTCGGCCGATTGCCCCTACACACGCTTAGAATGGTTTGTTGACGGCACCGCCCCTACCGTCGAAGATGTTTTTTATCAAGAGCTGCGTATCGACGGCCGGACCGGAACCCGAGCCACGAGCCAAACCCCCGGCAGTGAAATTGAATCTCTGCTGGCGCTAGATTTGCCCCCGGCCGCACACGGTTGGGCGCGCCAACAAAATATCCCCCTCGTTGCTGACGTGTTGGCCCGTGAACAAAATTTAACGCTAACAACCGATGATGAGGGAGCAGAAGTTGCGCAAAGCGGCTCAATTTTGGCGATCGCCAGCCCATCCCCCAATGTAAAATACCTAATCGCCCCCTCGTTACCCCTCGATGTACAAAAAATCGAGATCGAAGCGATTACAAATTTAGATATAATCGAACTCACCATCCTGCTCAACGGCCAGCCGCTAGAGACATTTTTACACCCACCATACACCACATTTTGGCAGCTAGAATTGGGGCAATATGAGCTAATCACTCGCGCCGTTCTTGAAGATGGCACAACAAAAGACAGTCAGCCGGTCGTATTTTCGGTCGCCCTACCGGAAGAATAGAGAAATCAAATTTCGAAGAAAAAGGTAATTGTTGAGCACCTTTCAAAATGTCGGGAAAATCGTAGGGGTGAAAGAAGCGGCGGCAAATTTATGCGATCCCTACAACGTTTAATCCCGATTCTTACACCCCACCTGAACCATTACGAAAAAAGTATCACGGTTTTCCCGTATCCGTGAAAAAATATAATATTAAAAATATTACCGGGTGTTTTAAGTCAGCATTCAACAAACCAACAACTATCCGTATTAGCGCTCGCCTGTACCCCTAAAAAGACCCTAACATGAAAATTGAACACATCGCCCTATGGGCACAAAATATCGAAACCCTAAAAACATTCTACGAAACCTATTTCGATGCCCAACCGAACAACAAATACACCAATTCAAAAAAGGGATTTCAATCCTATTTTTTGACCTTCGCATCCGGTGCACGACTAGAGCTGATGCAAAAGCCAGACATACGACCGCTCGCCCGCCAAGATCCGGCCGACGAGTTCTTAGGATACGCCCATTTCGCCTTTTCCCTCGGCTCAGAAACGGCCGTCAACGAATTAACCCACCGCCTTGTGAGCGATGGGTTTGTAAAACTCGACGGCCCCCGTTGGACCGGCGATCGGTATTATGAAAGTGTGATCCTTGACCCGGAAGGAAACCGGATCGAGCTTACGACCTAAAGTGCGGGGCACTCCCCTGAAGCTCGCGACGAAATGGTCAGCCTCTCGTGGGGAGTGCCCCGCACTGATGAAGACAACTTGCAATTTAACGCCGAACCAGCGGCAGATAAACCATCTCATCCCCACCGCTAGGAGCCATCGGCGTTACGGTCGGACCGCCTGCTTCCGGCAATGGGGTTGCCGTTGGTGTCGCGGTCGGGTTAGGCCCAATCGGTAGCTGGGTCGGTGTGGGGGTCGATGACGGCACGCCGATCGGCAATTCTGAAGTCGCCGTTGGGGATGGTGTGGGGGTCGCAACCGGCCGATCTTTGTGTGCAATCAGCGCCAAATCATCCGCCAATCCGCTTAACCCACTGGTCCCATTAATATTGATCGCCAAAGCAACATTAATATCGTTGACCGGAACTGACACAGTCCCATCGACTAAACGATAGTTTTGATATTTAGCGATATAGGCAGAGCCTGAGTTTTCACCAGATGAGAGTCCGTCATGCCATAGCTTACGATTGTCAAAACAGTCCGACTGAACTTGACAGACAACGGCCCAACCCAATGCCCGATTCGGCACCATGTCTGGGAACGGCCGGTTTTCCATAAACCACAATGTCCCATCTAATAAAACATCAGGATGCGTCTCATTGTTGCGATCAGTCACCAGCATAAACAGAGCTAAATCCTTTGCACTGCCCTTTAACGATCCGGCCGTGCTGCCAGAATGATTATGAACCGGGAAAGATTCAGTCACAATCTCCCCGTCACTATTTAGCTGATGCGGATTCGCATCCAAAGTAGGGTCAGCGTACAAACTGCCACGGGGGGTAATCGCCTCCGCCCCGGCCGGTATCAACACATGTTCACGCATGTAGTCGTACCAATCCTCTCCAGACATCTCTTCGATCATATGGCCGATCAGCCCCATCCCGTGATTCGAATACGAGTAATCGCTGCCGGGATCAAAAAGCAGCGGCCGGGTGCTCAACACATGCTGATTGGTATAGCGGTACGGAATCGGGTTTGTTTCTTTGTTATAAAAATCGGGATCAATCGCATATTTTTCGGCCGCATCATCCCCATTGCCGCTCCGGGTCAGGCCAGATGAATGGGAAAGTAAATGTTTAATCTGAATCTCTTCATACAGCGCGATTTGATCCTGGCGACTGCCGGTAACTCCGCGACGCTCAAAAGTCTCCAATCCGGTGTCTTCAGCCAAATCCGTAACCGATCCCTTGCTCCGCCGATTGTCACTAAACCAAACGATCGATGTATTGTTCGCCGAGCGAGCAACACCCACGATGTCATAGGTCCGTTTTTGATCTTCTGACACGACATACCCATTTGAACCACCGTCCCAACGACTTTTCAAATCCCAAGGGGAGTCGACATTGCCCGATGTCACAGTGCCATCCTCATAATGGGTATAAATCACCCCGTCCGGCCGGATAGAGATCCCCACGATTCGATGTTTGCCGTTTGATTTAAAATCGTCTAAGTCACTATCACCGCTGTGATCAACACGTCGATTTTGAATCTCAGACCCTAAATCGCTTGGTGTGCCTACGCTGTAAGTTCCATCTTCATACCAAGAATAAACTAGATTTTCGTCTCCCCCACGGCCGATACCAACCAAATCTTGCGCTTCTTGCCCAAACGGGAACTCAAAATCTTGGGCCGTCTGATGGCTGTCCAAATCTAGGCTATCCCCAATCGTATATTTCCCATCGCTGTACCATGTAATCGTCCGGTTATTCGCCCCGATCGCCATATCTAAAACCGGAAAGTGGCGCCGTGTCCCTTGAATAATCGCATCTTCGTAATCGGGTGAATTTAGCACACCGGTCGGTCCATAGACCTTGCTGTTGATCCCGGCCGGATCGGTCTCTAGCAGATGCAGCATTGTTGTGGCCGCCAACACTTTCGTGACGCTACCAATGTGGGACCGCGAGTCAGACCGCATCGGGATTTGCTCCTCAAAATTGCGGAACCCATACGCCTTGGTGCACAGCAGCTCACCGTCTCGGGTAATCGCAACCGTCATACCGGGCACATTGTCATTCCGAGAATCAAAAAACGCCTCGACCGCCGCATCCACCTCGTCGTCTAAGTCGGCCGGACAGCCGTCAGGTCCCGTTGGTGGCAGCACAATCTGAGCCGAGATCATCGGTGTACCGATTAATCCCAAAATGAATAAAGCCAATAAACTGATTATTTGAAACTGATATCGCATGACAAATCTCCTCGAACAGTGCAAGCAGCATCTTGCACCGCATAGTAAAGCATCTAAAATTCAACTTGTACAATCAGTATGATCGAAGCCAGCAATCAATAGACTGAGCGTCTGTCCGAAAACTGTCAGAAAAAAAAGAGACAAATAATTTGGTTGAAAGTGACAGCAATTGGGGATCGGACATGTTTGTACACTATGGCGGCCGTCGGGGTGAAATTCGTTTTGAGGCAACTTTGCTAAAAGAAACAGCAGGTGATCTATTTGCCGTTCGTCACAACCCCCTAACTTTCGATCTCATCCAGCTCCAGCCAGCGCTCCATCACAGCTTCAAGCTCCCCGTTCTTCGCTTCAAGCTCGGCCGTCAGCTCGCCCAACTTAGCATAGTCACTACCGATGTTGTTGATCGCATCCTCTAGCTCGCCGATTTTCTCTTCCAGTTTCGGCATCTTCGCATCCAGCTCTTCAAACTCTTTATTCTCTTTCCACGTCCGCTTTTTCTTTTGGTTAGATTGCGGCTTATCGTTGCTCTTAGATGCAGGCGCGGCCGCCTTTTTCTCCGGCTTCGGCTCATCTAAAACGGTTGGCACAAATGGTGAGGGATAACGAGTCCCCATCACTCCGTTTTCAAATGGGATGATAAAGTCTACGTTCCGGTCCAAAAAGTAGCGATCATGGCTAACCACAACGACCACCCCTTGGAAATGATCCATAAACTCTTCAAGCACCCCAAGGGTCTGCACATCTAAGTCATTTGTCGGCTCATCTAAAAACAGAACGTTCGGCTGGCTGACCAAGGTGCGCAACAGATAAAGTCGGCGTCTCTCACCGCCGCTCAAGCTGCCGATTTGGGTACGTTGTTCGTTGCGCGGAAACAGGAACCATTCGAGCATCTGGGGCGCGCTGATTCGTTCTCCGTTTTTTGTTTCGATCAGCGGGGCGATATTTTCAATGTATTCCCCCAACATCATATCTTCATGGGCCAGCAGATCTTCACTTTGCTGGTCGAAGTAGCCGATTTCGACCGTTGATCCCCAATCCACGGTGCCGGTGTCCGGCTGCAGTTTGCCCGCCAAAACATTCAACAGGGTCGATTTTCCCGCCCCATTCCGGCCGACAATGCCGATACGATCCCCTGGAATCAGCTCGAAAGAAAGATTTTCAAATAATGGCGTACCATCAAACCCTTTAGACAAATTTTCAACTTCAAGCACCCGTTTGCCCAAACGACGGCCGGCCAACGACATCGCTACCCGATCGTTGGTCCGCTCCATACGCACCTCTTGCAACGCTTCGGCCCGTTGGACGCGTGCTTTTTGTTTGGTCGATCGTGCCTGAGCACCCCGACGCAGCCATGCCAACTCTCGTTTCGCCATGGCGATCTGTTTTTCGGTGCGGGCCGCAATTTGTGCATCCCGTTCATCCCGTTTTTCTAAAAACGTACTATAGCTGCCTGGATAGCTAATCAATTCTCGCCGATCAAGCTCAACAATCCGATTCGCCACATTTTCCAGGAAATACCGATCATGGGTCACCATCATAATCGCCGCTTTCAAGTTGCCCAAATAAGATTCAAGCCAGGCGACGGTATCCGCATCGATATGGTTGGTCGGTTCGTCCAAAATCAGGACATCGCCAGGATCAAGCATAGCGCGCGCGATGGCGACACGCCGTTTTTGACCACCGCTTAGCTCACCGATCGGTTTACTAAATTCAGAGATCCCCAAGTTAGAAAGGACCGTTTTCGCCTGCGTCTCGGCCCCCCATGCGGCCATGCGATCCATCTCGCCGCTCATATTTAGCAGCTGCTCCTGCGCGGCCGGATCATTTGGGTTTTGCTCTAAGGCATGTGTAGCCGCCTCATAATCCCGCACCGTCGCCATTAGCGGCACTTCACTGTCAAACACCGTCTCTAGCACCGTTTTGGTAGGATCAAGATTGGGCTCCTGCGGCAGATACCGAACCCGAACTTTTCCCCAAATTGTCAGATTCCCTTCATCCGCATCTTCTTTCCCTGCAATGATTTTAAGAAGCGTCGATTTACCGCTCCCATTCCGGCCGAGCAGCCCAATCTTGTCACCCGAATTAATGAGTAGATGGACCCCGTCTAATAAAACACGTTCACCGTACTGTTTAGAGATATGTTCGAGCGTAACTAAGTTCATGCAGATAAGAAAAAACCAGTCTGATAAAACAAGACTGGTTTAGGTAGTAAGAGCGTGTTTTAAAAGTTTCGGCAAATCGTTTTTGACAGGATTAACCAGATGGTTTTAACTAAAAAAAAATCCTGATCATCCCGTAAATCGTGTCTAACAAAAACTTTTAAAACATGTTCCAAAGACTGTCGGCCGAAAATTAAATCTGAAAGCCAGTTTTAGCGTAAATCAACTTTTGTTGATAACCGTCGACATAGCCAGAGAGCATGTCTTGGATACTGCTCCACTCTTCACTGGATAAGATCGTTTTCATTTGGGTCATCGTTTTAGCAACACCATTGGCCTGAATTTGATCAGCTTCGCCAAATCGGGTGTACCAAAATTCGAGATCACCCAAGCCTAGCCGGGTAATACGCGGAATAAGTTCATTGACAACAAACTCAGAATATTCAGCCTCTCGACTGTCACGAATATTCCAAGTCATGATTAATTTAACTGGCGAATCAGACATTAACGTTTTGGCTCAAGGAAAACAAATTGAGTTTCCTCAGGCAAACTGCTATTAGTTATTTTCAAAGAAGCTTCGACATTCACTTCAGTAATACCCATCTCGGCAACAAATTTATCAACAGGCTCATACTCATATTTCAATCCTTTTTCGCTGTACATCATCGGTACAACAATAGAAGGCTCGATCATCGAAATGAGCTCTGAAGCTTGAGATGAAGTCAGTACGTCGTTGCCTCCCACAGGCAAGAGGAGAATATTGACGGCGCCTAGCTTGTCGATTTGAGTTTGAGTTGGCACTTTATCCAATTCACCCACATGGGCCACATTTAGCCCATTGTAGTTATACACGTAAATGGTGTTCCGTTTTTCTTCGGCCGTTTTACGTGGCGAAGGGATACCGGTAATGAAGACACCACCAATCTCATACTCCCCAGGCCCGTCTAAAAGCTGGGTGTAACCATTGACATTTGCAGCATCATACCGGCTGGCACCATTATTTTGGTGGCTAATGGTAACGACGTCTCCTTTAATTTTAGGATCGCCTAGCCCAGATTTTGCGGTGAAGGGGTCAGTGACAATTGTGGCCATGCCACGTTCGGTGATGCGATAACATCCAAGTCCATACCAAGTAATTTCCATATTTCTCTCCTGAACCTACCAATTATATCAGGGTTACATAAAATCGTGTAAAGAAGACATAGAGTTTAATAGAAGACAAAGGTTAACGGATAACCATCGGCAAATAAATCAATGATGATTCACCAGACAAAACAAAAATCTTCACCGTCGCCAAGCCAACACCACCCCGGCCGTCTTCAATGGTGTAAATAAAATTATCTTCACCCAAATAACCGGCCGACGGTTCATATCGCACCTGCCCCTCTTCAATCGTCGCCGTTCCATGGGATGGCGCAGAGCGCAAACCAAGCGTTATCGTCTCCCCATCAACGCCGATATCATTCGCCAAAACATCAATAACGATCGATTCTCCGCTCGTCACAGTCGCCTCATCATTTATCGCTTTTAGATCGCTGCCAGCAGCGGTCACCACAACAAAGACCGTCGCCGTGGCGGTTCCATCATTTACGTCTGTTATCACATAGGTAAACGTGTCAAACCCTGAAAAATCAGTCGTTGGGGTGTAGGTGAGCCCACCGGCCGTTTCCGCAACCGCCCCGTTCGCCCCTTGCGAAAAACTATCCAAACTGATCGGGTCCCCATCCGCGTCAGAATCGTTTAGCAACACATCGATTTCGGCCGATTCATTCATGCCAAGCTCGATGTGATCATCAACCGCAACCGGCAAATTAAACGTAGCCGTATCGCTGTACCGAATCAGCACTTCATTTGGAATCACTTCGCGAGTCCCACCAGGTGGCTGCCAAGCAACCGCCAGGTGATCGCCGCCGCCCCCTTCTTTCATCAGCGCTTCAATATAATATCGCTTGCCAGCGACCAGCTCGATCTCGGCCGACTGTTGCTCAGAAAATGTATCCCACGCTTTTTCACCCGTAAAACCAGAGACTAAGGCGATTTGAGTTGCGTTTAATGCAGACCCATCGCTGCTGAGCAATAAACTGCCCGCATCGTCAGATGCGATCCAAAAAGTGTAGGTGCCACCCACCAACGGCCGGACCCATGCCCGCATCCGTACCCCATAGTCCTCAGCAAGGTTTGATGGTGCTTCAAAATCAGTCGAGATCGCCACCTCATCGGGTGAATCAGGATAGGCGGTCGCAGAGGTTAAATCTGACACGGCAGAGCCGGAAATATCGAACCAAGTCTCACGTAAAACACCCCGATTGTGCATTTCAAGCGTAGCTGTAAACGGACGCTGATTGCCGACGTTCGAAGTGGCCGTGTACACAATTTGATCGGTTAATTGGGCCAAATCTGTATGGGTGTATCGCCATGAGCCATCGCCTAAATCGACAAGTGTCCCTGCAGCAGGTTCTGAAACGGCCGTGATCGTCATACCCGCCATTGAATAAACAGCTTCATTTAAATTTAAGGTGGTGTCACCCCCAATCGCCAACACCACGTCCAAAGGATCAGCTTCCAGCGGCATCCATTCTGGCAAATGATCGATGCTATCAAGCGCAGATTGTGAAACCTGCATTCCCCATGTGTCAACCATAAATGGAGAGACATCATAGCCTGCCACGTTTGACCATCTCACAAGCCATTGGTCTTTTTCTTCTTGATCGGTAGTTGGCAGTGCGGCCGGGTTCGTTTTATTGTCGTCTTCATATCCTTTGAAAACCGCTTGGTACGTCTCCCAACCAAAGCCATCGGCCAACTGGAACCAGAACGGCCAACGATCAGATTTCATTGAGTAGATCCCACCCATCGCAACAGAACTATTTGCTCTTTTTATAACTTCAACCGGGTCGACTGAGTAGTTCCAACCATTGAAGTTTAGTGGGTTCGGCACTTGCACTTCCAGCAAATAGTTTGAAAAAATATTGACCGATACTTCGACATCACCGTCAAACGTCCACCAGCCCCGTTGATGATTATGTCCCAACTCATGGAAATCACCCCAAGAGCCAGACTGTTGCAAGTTTTCCCAGTCCACCATATTGCCCCAATGCTTTTCGTACGCTTGGTACGGATAGCCAGAATGGGCCGCCCCGGCCGAGATTTGCACATCGACATTGGCCAATTCAGGGCTGGTTCGGAACTGAGCTTGATCAGCTAACTCATCTTGTAAACGAACCGTCTCATCCCACCAAACCATCAGTGCAGTTGGTTCGGTTAAATCGGCCGATTCAATTTGATGTTTCGGCAACACAACAATCATCCGTTCGGACACAAACACACCGTAAGGGGCCAGATAATGGCGCAAACTGCTGTTCCATTCTTCATCCGTATGTTTGCTCACATCAAAGTAAGGGGCACGCACCACATTTTCGACTACGATATCAACCATGCCGATGTCGGCCGGGTTTGACCCAAAGTCAACAAAAACGATGCCACCAAAACCGCTGGCGATTTCAGTCACCGTACTGGTGATTTCAAACGATCGATGTACAACCGGCGGCCGTTCCCAGCTATCGCGCGGTGAAATATCATCTGAGTGAGAGTTAATACGAAGCTTAAACCCTTCCCCCGTCATCGAAACCGGGACCGTCACAGTCACAACTTCCCCCGGTGCCGCATACAATCCGGTCGGATGCCATCTAGAGATCGATGTATCAAGTGTCACTGTCTCGGCAACCCGTTCGGCCGTGACCGGCACCGTCCCATAAATCTCTTCAGCCACCCGATGCACAGTCACCGCACGTGGCGCTGTCGATGAGAGAATGTCAGCCTCCCGCCCAAGCAACGCTTGATCAAAGAGATCACTAATCGGATTGCTAGGGGTCGGGTTCAACCCGTTGATCCGAGCCGAATAAGCGGCATCAAATTGAGCCAAAAGCGGGTCATCCGTCGGTAAAACCCGATAAAGGCGATCTAGCATGACGGCCGCAATCTCTTTTTCTTGATCGCTATAGCTAGATGGGTCATTTAGAATGTCAACGACGTCAGCCCCGGTTGTCTGGCTCACCGCGCGGGTCGGCTGTAGCGACCCGTTTGGCCAGTCGTTTGTAAAACCGATGCCCGCCCCATGCAAAAGCAAATTACCAGGTGCATTGGGGATCTCTTGCCCCCACCACCAGTCATAGCCAATCCCATACTCCACAATGAACAGGCCTCCCCCGCCTGTCACAAAATTTTCAATCAAATCCAGATCAGCTTGAGGCACACTGCTGCCTAGCCAGCCAACCAGTACGTCGGCATCCCCCAATTCAGTCGCATAAGTTTGTGCTCCATCGATTTTTACAACGTTGGTATACCCCTGGGCAGCCAACCATGTTTCAGCCGCCGTCCCACTGGTTACAACAATTTTGACTGTTTTGGATGAATCATCTGCCAACCATGCGATTCCATTTTTATAAAGCTGCCCCGAATCTGCCGTATCGCCAAAGCTGTCCATCGTTAAAAATTGATGGTCACCCATCGCAATCACCCGGCCGGTTCCAAACCCGGCCGCTGCAATCATCGGGCTACGATGGTCTTCTCCATTGTTATTGGCGATCGAATAGGCCGTGTCTCCCCATACCACCATATGCCCTGGCTGCACCGGGTCTGCCAATGTGGTAACACCGGACAAAATCTGCGTTCGGGCCAACTCCTCGTCAATATCCTGATTGACCATCGATAAAAGACCGGTTTCTAACTCTGGTTTAGAGGGTTGATCCAATTGCACAGAAGATGGCTCTTGGGCAAAGACGGCCAAAGAATAGACAAGGGTTGAAGTCACCAACAGAATGACTCCGATTCTTTTAATCAGGGTAGGCATAAAGGAAAAATAATTCATTGTCAAATCGCTCGATCGATATTTGGAATGCATAAAATTTTTTCGGCTCCCATGAAGCACCAAAATAGCATTTTAAAACAGATATTGGGCACAAAGTACCGGTCACAAGTTTAACAAACTCAGCTCGAAAATTGATTCACATGATGGTCCCATTGACTTGCAGGCAAAATGAACGACACTTTAACCCTATTCAGCCGAGCTGTTGTACCCTAATCCGCGCAGCACGAAAAGCGTAATATCACGCACAGTTGCGACTCCACTTTCTTCCGCATTGGGTTGTGCGATTAAATTTAAGATCGCTTCATCACAGGCACCCGCAATCATCTCGGCCGACCGACGTGTATTTTGATCCGGCAATTTCCCTTCGTCAGTCGCAAAATCTAACGGCCGTTGCCACATCTGCGCCATGCGCTCTCTAAATCCAGACCGCTTTTCATGTAACGATGGAACCGCCCCGATACCCCCCACCAGCATCAAGTGCACCACAGCCGGTTCGTACAAAGCGATATTGACATAGGCTTGTACCGCGGCCGCAACCTGCTGGTGTAAAACCGTCTTGCTACTAATCGCCTGCTCCAAAGTTTGGGCCAGAAACTCCCCCGTTTCTTCGTACAAATACACAAACAACGTCTCTTTATCTGGAAAATAAAAATAGAACGTACCTATAGCCACACCTGCCTTTTGGACTATATCTCTAACGGTGGCCGCATGGTATCCTTTTTCTGCAAAAACTTGTACAGCCGTTTGCATCATCGCAGTACGCTTTGCATCTTTTTTGTCTCTTACTTTGTCACTTGTACGGTATGCCATACCACCAAGTATACAACAGGATAGCGATTACAGCCTTTTTATTAAATCGATAGGTGTTAAGCAATTCTCAGTCAATGGGTAAAACGAGACTTATAGAAAATGAGCAAAGCGTATTTAATGTCTGGTAGGCCAATCGCAACCAAACGTCATCGCAAAATCAGCATCCTTTTATTGACTCAGTTACGCTAAAATAACCATGATACATTCAGTTTCAACCAAGACGGTTCCCACAAAAGCAGAAATGATTGAACTGCAGATTGATTATAAGTCAGACATTCCGCTCAATCGTCAAATCTATCTCCAAATCCGTGAGATGATTTTAGACGGCCGCTTACCCTGCGAGACACAAATTCCTGCGACGCGGGAAATCGCCCGAAAGTACGAGATGGCTCGCATGACGGTTAATGTCGCCTACGAGCAGCTAGAAATTGAAGGATATGTCGTCTCAAAACCGGGGTCCGGCACCTTTGTCTGCTCGGGACTGCAATTGGTAAGTGGTGGGCAACACAAAACAGAAATTGAACTATCAAACTGGGCCGAACGGATGACATCGCCTGAAATGACATCCGCCTTAGACGTCGGCCGCCAATCTTTAGAGAGCCATCACCCCAATGTTGAAATCGATTTTGGGTTCGGCCGATCGTTCTCACACATTTTCCCTTTTGACGTTTGGCGCAAACTCTTAGCCCGTTACCTCAGCACAGATGATGCGCTTCTATCAAAATATGGTTCCGTGGGCGGTTTTGGCCCCCTACGAGAGGCGATCGCTTCTTACGTCGGCCGTCAGCGTGGGGTCAACTGTCGACCAGAACAAGTTTTTATCATCAGCGGTATGCAGCAGGCGCTTGATATTCTTAGCCGCATGTTGCTGAACCCGAAAGATGAGGTCATTGTAGAAACCCCTGGCTATGTGAATGCTAGTCGGGTTTTCCGCTCTTATGGTGCCAACCTGCGGCCGGTTCCGGTCGATGAAAACGGCTTTAGAACCGATCGCATCCCAGCCGATTCTGATGCACGGCTGATCTTTGTCACCCCCTCAAATCAGTTTCCCCATGGGGGAGCGATGCCGGTCACACGTCGCCTAGAACTGATTCATTGGGCCAGGTCGCGCAACGCCTTGATTATCGAAGACGATTACGACGGAGAACTACGGTATGCAGGCTCACCCATCTCCGCATTGCAAGGGCTAGACGACAGCGGCCGCGTGATCTATTTAGGCACCTTTTCAAAAGTTTTACTCCCCGCTTTGCGCTTAGGCTATATCGTATTGCCCCAACAGCTGTGCGAACCGTTTTTGCGCGCCAAAATGTTGATGGATCGGGGTGCACCCACTTTGACCCAAGCCGCAATCGCCGACTTCATCACCGAAGGGCATTTCGAGCGCCATCTGCGCAACTTGCGCAAGCTATATGCAGAACGACGTGGTGTCTTGGTTCGGGCGATCAAAGAACATTTAGACGATGTGGTCACATTTGCAGACCATCCGGCCGGATTTCATGTCATGCTCTACCTAAAAGATGGCCTCAGCGAGCAACATGTCATCGCAGAAACACGTAAAAAAGGGGTGGCTGTTTATGCCGGCCGCCCTTATCACCTCGGGGACTGGGCGCCGCCTTCGCTTGTATTAGGGTTTAGTGATTTAGACAACACCCAAATCGAAGAAGGCATTCGGCGTCTTGGCGAAGTACTACGCCAACCGGCCGCTTCTATGAATTAGAACGGATTAGAATCGCCCAGCCTAAAATAAAAAAGAGCCCCTAGATCATCATGACCTTGGGGCTCTTTTTTTGTCGGGATGGCCGGACTCGAACCGACGGCCTCTGCGTCCCGAACGCAGCACTCTACCAAGCTGAGCTACATCCCGAATCAGGGCGCGAAATCATATTTTGAAACAGGCCCTTTGCTATCTTATAGATGCGGGCTCCACCCGATTTTCTTACCGATTGACCAACTTAAATGTAAAGTCCGCCCCTTTCCCCATATGAAACGCCATTTGGATCCAAAGCAGTGCCAGCGGCTCTAAATAGCGTGCATGTTTGATCGGCCCGATATCAACCGGGTCAAACCCCATCTCGGTCGCAAGCTGAACCGCAATCCCCTTCGCTTCATCAGAATTACTGCAATAGTATGCGGTTGCGGGTGACCCATCAAAAATCGGATCTTCAAAATGGCCCAAGTAAATATGATTAAAAGCTTTAACAACCTTTGCCAGCGGAAATGTCTGAGCGATCTCTTCCCCGGCCGACCATTTATGCCCCAGCGCCAGGCTGCCACTCGATGTAATCGGGTTGATGCAGTCAATAATCACTTTGCCCTCGCATTTCCCAATCTCGCGTTGAACATCGATCAAGGCGTACCACGGAAAAGAAAACAGAATAATGTCAGCCGCAGCGGCCGCATCAGCAATCCCCATCCCCTGCATATTTTGACCCAATTCAGATGCGATGAGCGCCGCTTTTGCCGGTTCACGCGAACCCAAAAATATCTCGTGCCCGGTTTTGCTCCACAACTTGGCAAGGGTAACCCCAACTTGCCCGGGGCCGATAATTGCGATTTTTAATGATTGATTATTCATAATTCCGCAAAATTATAACAGTACAATAAACGTGTTGACACTTTTTCTAGCCATCTCGTATGATTTGATCCGCTCCATGAAACGATACATCTTAGCTCCAGTCAGTCTAATCATTTTAATCTTCTTCAGTGGATGTGCCTCTACCCCTGCATCTTCGGCCGAAGATGTGGCGGCCGCACCCCCACCGACAGCGACCGTCATACCCACGGCCGAACTCCCTTCGATTTCAGTCTACGAACTCATCGAAGGGGAGCCGGTTGAAGTTCTTGATAATAGCGGTCTACCGGCACCAGTTATCTCAAAAAATGAAGGCGATGCGCCAGAAGGGGCACCCAGTTTGCCAACGGCCGTCCCTACCGTTCCCCCACCTACCCCGACCGATACGCCGGTCCCACCATCACCAACCCCGGCCGAAACACCTACCCCTGTGCCCACATTTACAAAACCCGCTTTGCCCAACACCTCTGATGAAGCCCATTATTGGATGATCCGGCCGATTCCAGAAGGTGGCATCGTCTGGACCGATAAATCGTATTCATACGGCAGTACAAAGGGGAACACGCTCCGCACCCATCATGGGGTCGAATTTTTCGTTACCTACGACACCCCCGTTCTGGCTGTTGCAGATGGCACCGTGATCGTCGCGGGCTGGGACAGCGGTGAAAATGTGGTTGGACCAGAGCCGGACTTTTACGGAAATGTTGTCGTTATCGAGCACGACTTTTTGTGGCGCGATGAAAAAATCTACACCCTATATGCCCATTTAAATAAAATTAACGTCACAAAAGGGCAGCGAGTCAGCACAGGGGATCAGGTCGCCATTTCCGGGGCAACAGGCATTGCAGATGGGGCCCATTTACATTTTGAAGTCCGCCAAGGGGCAAACACCTATGCAGACACCCGCAGTCCGCTTTTATGGTTATGGCCGTTTCCAGAAGATGGGACATTAGCAGGCAAAGTCACCTTCGAAAATGGAGAATTAGCGTATGGTGCACCGGTCAGCTATCGTCGTCTGGATGGGGGTGATCGACGGGTCTATTCAGCCACCTCTTATGCTGATGAAGCGGTCAATGGAGATACCGTTTGGCAAGAGAATTACGCGGCCGATGATGTAGACGCAGGCTTTTATGAAGTGTATGTCAAAATTGGCAACAAAAAATATGGGGATGAGGTTTGGGTCTATCCACGGCGCACAACGTTTATAGACATTGTGATTCCAAACCCTTAGGGGCGTGAACGTCCCTGCTTTTGATAACGACCTGTGGCCTTGCTTCAGGCCATAGGCCGTTATCAAAAGCCGATGAGCTAAAGCTCACCGGCGAAAGAGCGGCTTTGCGCAAAACATCGCCCAAAGCCGGTCCACTTTTCGGCCGACATCTTCCTCGCAAGCAAATTATTTTGGGCGTAACCGGAAACTATAGGCCATCAAAACAACGCCTAAAAACAGAATAATGCCACCGATTGCTGCAATTAAGGCTTGACCTAAAAACTCAGGAGCCAAGAAGAGCACAATCGCTATCGCAAAAGATATGAGTGCGGCCACGAATGCACCACTAGCTGGTAAACCGGCCGAACGCAGGCGAAAGCCGATCATTGTTTCAATCACGGCCGCGACGATAAGTTGAATCGCCACAATAAATAAAAGGACAACCCAATAGGTTTGGGCAACGAAGAATGGCATCGAAACCGCAATCGCTCCGATCACAATATTGAGCACAGAACGCAAAATAGAATAGTTTCGGCGTCGTTTATCATTCTTAACCCGAAAAGCCCCAACGAGGGTCATAACGCCCCCAATCACCATCCATGCACCAATCGCAACCGTCAATAAACGGATAAAATTATCTGTATAGAAAATAATAAAACCACCGGCGGCCGCAATCAACAACCCCCGAAATAACATCCCCAACCAAGCCATGCGATTAGCGGTTGGTTTTTCTACAGTAACTACTTTTGCCATTTGGTTCCTCCGAAATTTAAAATAGCATTAATGAGGCGATTATAGACGAATTCAAACATTTTGTATGGCGTAAAACTACGAAATCATGAACATATTGCTAAATCAGAGTGACAATCGTAACCTAAGACCCATTGCTCAATAGTCGAAAATGATAAACTTGGTTGAAGTCAAGGGTGGTATGATCAGGATTTTCTTCGAGAACGATGTTGCCGGGCCAAGTTTACACACGATTTGGACCATTGAGATTTCGATCAAATAACAATTGACAAAGCCCTAGGCGCAGAAGTGAAGATAAATAAAATCCGACACGAACACGACGATTAATATTTAAACTCCCCATACACTTCAACAAACTCAAATTAAAATTATTTACTAATTCAAGGAAAACAGAATGGACACAATATTTGGCGTCCCATGGTTTCATCTCGATCATTTTACTCTGATCGTCAGCCGACTTGCTTTAAACACATTGGTTATTTCTCTTTTATCAATGCTTTATCGCAGGTACTCGGGCAAACAAGAAAACCTATTCACCTTCATTTCGTTTAATCTACCGATCTTCTTTATTGTCTACTTAATGAGCCTAACCGAAATTAGCATCGGGATCGGTTTTGGGCTTTTTGCGATCTTCACTATTTTGCGCTACCGCACAGAGACAGTCAGCTTAAAAGATATGAGCTACTTGTTTCTGTATATCGCTGTCGCCGTCTTTAATGCCCTCGTCACCCCGGCCGTCAGCCTCGTCGAACTTCTCTTTTTCAACTTAGTGGTTCTCGCCACCGTTGTTGTTTTAGAGAAAATGATTCAAAAAGACGAAAAGCGTGACTTCCAATTAACTTATGACAATGTTGAAAATCTAAAACCGGAAAACAAGACACTCTTGCTAGAGGATTTGAAAAGTCGCACCGGCTTTGAGGTTTTTGATGTCAGGGTAAAAAACATCGACCTCCATACCGGCCTAGCGAAATTACAGGTCTTCTTTGAACAGCCATCATAATCCGAGTCCCCACCTTTTAAGCCAAAGCACATCAGCCAACAAAAAAGGGGCATACCTAATCATTTAGATATGCCCCTTTATTTGTTCTTTTACCTACACCTGCTTATTCAACACGCACCCTTTGTACTAGTTCGGCCGAGTACCGGTTCCATCAATCGGGCCGGGTGGTGGAACAAAATCGTTGCCGTTCGCATTGGACGAGCGGCGATCTTCAAACGGCGATGATGGGTTGTCACGCCGGTCCCAGCCAGCGATATTAACCATATCGGCCAAAGTAAATTGCCCTGGTACAATGGAATCTAAATGGGGGGTCCAGGGAATTATTTCCCCAGATGAATTACGTTCCATCGAGTTCAGGTAAGAGTCAGGATCAAGCTGGATCAGGCCAATCATCACATCCGCAACGATCTGCGCCCCAACATCGCCCAGCCGCTCACCATTTTCCCGCACTTCAGATTCGAGCAAAATGTAGTACCACAATGGGGTTGCTTCGGCCAAGCCTAAACTCGTCAGCTTTTCCCGTACGTCGGCCGGCATTTCACTCGGCCGTACCACTGAAATACCCATTTCACGCGCCACATCTTGCCCCGAAGGGAGCTGATATGCCACCCCTCGCTTCAAGTTGCGTTCTGCTAAGCTGGTTGGCGCTGGCAAAAACCTAAGATTCAGAAGTTCGCCCGCCAAGCGGGTATCGATTTTGCGCGTTTTATTCGGTACATGTTCATCACCTATTCCGTTCACATCCAGCAGTTGCTCGTATTGAACATCCCAACTCTTTGGCACCGGATTTTTGGTGAAGAAAAATAGCTGGAACATCGTTGCAAATGGAAAATTCGAATTCCAGTTGTATTGCGGGCGAACCTGTGAATGGCCAAAACGATATGCAGCAACTGAAAACTCAATCGGCATATCAGGGTCAGTGACAGTCCGCTGATCGGTCAAGTAGAAACGACGCCCTTCATTCAGCACGCGATCCACATTCGCCCGGCCGCACATGCGCACCAGATAATCGTTCACGACCATCCATTGATAGTGCCAGCGTACGATGCGTTGCGCTTCACCAAATACGGCCGAATCAGCCACACGCCGCTCCGCCTTAACGATGTCTACAACAGCATTGTGAAACTTAATAAATGAAAGCTGCAGTTGGGCCACTGCTAGATTTTCATCATTCCGCATATCACCGATAATCGCAATACCGTCATCATTCCGGTTTAAATCCCCAGCCTCGTTGCCAGCGGAGCCAAAGATCAGCTTTTGAGGCCGTACCCGCTCCTCGCCGTTAACCACGACCTCTTTGTTATAAAGATAGGGCTGATCACTGGGCCCCATCCCATAAACACTGTCGAGTTCTAGACGAGGGGTTCGGAAATTCTGAATTTGATCAGGGTCGTTGGTCCCTTCTAATGAAGAGGTCGGATCAAAAGTGATATCGTGATCGATAAATTGGCCAAAGTAGGTATACCCGGCCGGAATTCTGTCGTTGTCTCCATCAGGATGCGGCCGACCATCTTCACCGATCCGCTTATCTTCCATCACACCGCCATCAGCGCCCAATTCAGCCAACGTGGCCGAATCAACATGCAAACCATCGAGATCAGGGAATAAACGGACAAATTTGGCGTGTCTGGCACCATGGCCACCACCGTCCATCTCGTTCATGGCACCCTTCATACCATAATCAGCACACACCGGGACCTCTCCAGGTAAACCCCAATTGATAACGCGTGGCTCGGCTTGCCCTGGCTGGTGAATGAGCCACGTGCTGTTCGAAGGTCGCCAAAAAGCGATTTCGAGTGTGCCATCGCCGCTGTAATCACCCGGCATCGGCCGATCTTCATCCGTCACCCAATTCAATTTAACAGGATCATGCCCTTTAAAGTGCCACTCTTTTTTAGACGGTCGATAAGCGGCAAGCACCGTTTTCTTCTTATCAAAATAATGGCCGGGGAAAGGGATATCACCCTTTTCGCCCCAAGTCATTTTAGTGACCCTATCTGATTTCAACGTGCGCCATTGCCAAACACAGCTCACCGGGTTAAACACACCCAGTTCGGTGAAGCCATCATCGTTATAGTCGGCCGGAATCGGAATATCGCCCGGTTTCCCCAGCGTATATTTATAGTTCTCGACTTTATTTCGATCGGTCCACGATTTGATGTCAACAGATGAGATCCACCATTCACAATGCTCTCTGACCCGAAAGACAGCAAGCTGAGCCTTTTTGGTATGGCGGTAATTTGCAGGCACCGGAGTATCGTCACGGTTCATCACTTGCCCCCATTGGAAAGTGACTTGCTTTTGACCGTGATAGTCTAAAATTTGCCATTCACCCGTGGCCGGTTTCCACACAGCGATATTGGCTTTCCCATCCCCGTCATAATCGGCCGGGACGGGGGCATCATTTGGCCCTCCTAATGTTGCTACACGTCTGGTATCCCCCTGATCCTCATAAGAAAGGTTTTCAGGTGAGATGTACCAGTTGCCGTCGGATTTACGCCAAACGGCTATTTCCATTGGTCCTTTGGACGATGAAAACATGGAGTTCTGCTCCTTGCAGGCTAATGCGTATAAAAAAATTGTAGAAAAAAAGTGGTCACTTACTGGGGTGCTTTTCTGGGGATGTGTTGAGTCGTAGGTGTAGGTTCAACAGTGACCGTAATTTTAGTGTACGGGCAACCTTACGATTTTGTCAAATCGATTTTTCAAAAACCCCTTAATTTGCGAAGAATCACCGTCTAAATGACAAGATCTGATTTTTTTTGACAATCAACGAGCATCCTAGAATTAAGAAACAGATCATTTCAGTGCACATAAGGGTGCGCAGGTGTTTTGTTGATTGCCCATCTAAATGCGGTACGGCATAGGCGCTCGCATGAATGGTCTGGATCATGGCAAACAGCACAGCGAGTGTCTCTCCACTATGATTATTTTCAATTCTCAACAATTTATCCGCATATTCCGCACCGAAAGTCGTTTTGTTTCTCTTCTAAAAATCACCTATGATAGATCTACGGCCCTACCATTCAATATAGCAATTCGCCATTCATTTATTTATCAGCAAGCGGATGTTGTATTAAGGAAAAAAATATGAGAGTCGCCACATTTAATGTCGAAAATTTAGACGAGCGGGAAGATGCCCCAACACTTGAAGAACGGATTGAAATTCTGCGCCCACAGTTGGAGCGAATCGATGCGGATATTCTTTGTTTACAAGAGGTGCATGGGCAAGAGCGAGAAGGGCAGCCCAGACAGCTACATGCGTTAAACCTGCTGCTATCCGGAACAAAATACGGTGGCTGGAATCTGGCCCATACAAAAACGTCTAAGGGGGAAGCTTACGACAAAAGAAACCTTGTCATCGTTTCTAAATACCCGATTCTTGAATTTGATCAGGTCCGAAACTCACTGGTTGATGATTTACGTTATCGTCGCATCACAGCCATTCCCGAGGAGACAGAGCCTAAAGATGTCTCTTGGGAGCGGCCGATTTTGCGTGTCAAGGTAGCGCACCCTGAAGGGGAAATCTATGTGCTCACCGTCCACCTAAAATCACGCATTCCAACCACGATTCCAGGTCAAAAAGAGGACTTCGCTTATAAAAGCGTCAACGGCTGGGCGGAAGGGTATTTCATCTCTTCGATGAAGCGTGTGGGGCAGGCGCTCGAGCTCCGCATGATGATTGATGAAATTTTAGACAATGACCCCAAATCAAAAATTATCGTGTGTGGCGATTTCAATGCAGAGCCCGGTGAGGTTCCGGTAGAAGCGATTGTCGGCCGGGTTGAAAATACCGGCAATCCGGCACTCCGCTTTCGTCAGTTGGTCCCTTGCTCAAACTCTATCCCTCGCGAAGCCCGTTTTACCCATCTACATGAAGGGCAAGGCAACCTGTTAGACCACATTTTAATTTCACAGGGGATGTTGCCTTACTATCAAAATTCTGAAATTCACAACGAACTCTTGCACGACGAGTCGATCGCTTTTGCCACAGACGATAAATTTCCAGAGTCAGACCATGCCCCATTTATCGTCAACTTTCGACTAGATTAGCTCGGCCATGTTGCCTTTTTGATCAAAGCCGCGAATTAACACGTAATGTCAGAAATAAACATCTACAATCCGCGTAAATTTGCGTTAATCTGCGGCTAAAATAGACGATGAGAAATAGTTAAACGAAGAGTCAACAGAACCTAGATTAGGTACAGCGATACAATCACAAGGGAAAACATTGAAATACGCAGACCTAGAAAAAATCATGCTAAAAAAGCCAGGCGCTTGGCTCGATTACCCTTTTGGGAAAGATGCGGCCGTCTTTAAAGTCGGCAGTAAAATGTTTGCGCTTGTCTCTTGGAATGCTGATCCATTATGGCTTAATTTGAAATGTGACCCCGATGATGCCATGGTGCTGCGTGAAATGTTTTCGTCCGTCAAGCCCGGTTATCACATGAACAAACGCCACTGGAACACCATTACGCTCAACGGTGTTGTGCCGGAGCCGATGTTTTTAGACATGATTACCAGCTCGTATAACCTTGTCTTTAAAAGTTTAAAAAAAGCGGAGCGGGAAGCGATTTTGAGCCAAGGTCCTAATTGATGCCGCCCACAACACATCAAAATCGCATCTTAGAAATCAACGGGGGGACAGTCACCGGTCAGCAAGGGCAAGACGGCTTGGTGCGTTTAGAAATTCCGGCCGAACTCGATGGCTACACCAACGCTCAAATCGATGACTATGGGGGCAAACGACGGCGTGACTACCCTTGGCAGGTAGAAACAGGCGTTTGTCTATCGTTGCGTGCTCGCTTTTCGCATCCGGCCGATCAGCTAGCAGGCACCGCTGGTTTTGGCTTCTGGAACGCCCCATTTGGGGATCCAACAACCCCTTGGCCCACTTTGCCCCAGGCGACCTGGTTCTTCTTAGCCGGCCGGCCGAACAATCTCCCCCTTAATCCACATGGGCCGGGACAAGATTTTTTCGCATCAACCCTTGATGCCACCACATGGCGCGCTTTACGACTGGCCCCCCTAGCACCCCCGGTTGTGCTGCTTAATCGTATCCCTAGCTTTAAAGAAAAGTTTTGGCCCAAAGTCCAACATCAGCTTGGGATGAGCTATCAGCAAATCGACCAGATTGATCTAACCCAATGGCAAACTTACAAAATCCATTGGAAAAAAAGCGGCTGCACCTTCCTTATAAATGGGGAAATCGTGCGAGAAACCACGCAATCTCCCCGCGGACCGCTCGGTTTTGTCTGCTGGATTGACAATCAATTCATGCAAGTAACCCCTACGGGCCACGTCCAAGCGGGTGTTACCCCCTTAAAGCAAGACCAATGGCTAGAAATAGATCAGCTAAGCCTAAAAAGTCATGAAACGTAAGGCTTATTTTGCCTTTATAAAATCTGTTGACACACCGTTTTAACCCGTGCTATACTTCGCGCCCGATCTGGGAAACGTTTAGTGCGTTTTTCGGAGTCAGGAGGATTGGCCGAGTGGACGAAGGCAATGGTCTTGAAAATCATACTAGTGCAAGCTAGCGGGGGTTCGAATCCCTCATCCTCCGTTGAAGTGAAATTTAATTATTTCATAACTTAAAATCTGAATACAGCTACGGCCAGCAGAAATTGCTGGACAAAACGCAAGTAAAAACATTGGTTAGCAGGTCTCGCGTTCGCGTGGGCCCCACTGTTTAACTACAATTATGGGTAGGTGCCGGAGTGGACGATCGGGACCGCCTGCTAAGCGGTTAACGGGTAAACCCCGTTCAAGGGTTCGAATCCCTTCCTACCCGCTCATTAATTAAATATGCGTCCGTAGCTCAGATGGATAGAGCGTGCGGCTACGAACCGCAAGGCCGGGGGTTCGAGTCCTCCCGGACGCGCTGAATAAAAAAGCCGTGGCATTTATGTCACGGCTTTTTTTTTACCTAGCCGAAATCGATTTTTGACACAAAACGTTCGGCCCTACACCAAATCTACACATCTCATTCAAATTAATTTCATTTTCTAAAGATAAGGTTAAGATAGTTAAAGAGTTTCGGCCCTTTCGGCCGAAAAACCGTAAAAGGCTATTATTCTGTCAAACATTGACCATCATTAACCAACCTTTTTTTAGACCATGATTACTCCCGACGGCCGTGAGTGCCGCTTTTACTACGAAAACTTCCACCGAGGTGCATCAGATCAAGAATGCCGCCTCATTGATGCGAATCCCAATTCCGAAGCTTGGAAACCGGCCGATTGCGCATCTTGCCCTGTGCCAGACATTTTACGCGCCAACAGCGACCCAAATCTCATTTTAGAAGCCAACGTCAAAAAAGGATTCTTAGGATTCGGCCGCAAAGTTGAAATCAAAGCGTTTTGCAGCAAACATTTAATCAGTGTCGCCAAACCGAAAACAGGCTGCCCTCAATGTAACGCCGAAAAGCCAGGCTTAAAAGAGCTTGAAGATCTTTTTAAATAGTTAGGACTTTCGCTTGCCAGGAGCCCTGAGCTTGTCGAAGGGTGTTCTCGCAGTTACTGAATACGTATGAAGCGAAAGTTCTAATAGTTAGAAGATGCGAGGAATTAGAGATTCTTTTCACCCTACTCTTCCCTATGCTGCATTCTGCAGCTTAATTAAACTCGATTCTCGCGCACCCAATTTCGCAATTCAGTCTCCAATGCCACAGCTTCTGAATCTTGATAAAGTTCCGCATGGTGGGCCGCATAAGCTAGTTTGGCACATTGATCATAGTAGTAGCGCGTCTTAAAGAACATCGAAAAGTTCCCCGAGAACAAATGCTGAAGAGGAGCCATAAACCGATTGAGGTTAGAGCTTGCAACTTCGTAATGGTGCGCGCCGATCGTCTCATGAGCAACTTCATAGGCTAAATATTTCTTGATCCAGGCACGTTCTTGCATTAACGCCCATACAATAATCACCCCCAACAACAATAGGCCGCCCCACGCATTCACAAACAACGGAATACACGCAATCGCCCCAAGCGCCTCACTGAGTGAGGCTGACGCATTATGCACAAAATGGACAAAGACCGCACCTAACCAACCCAGTACAGGAGCGAAAACTTTTAACCCACCCTGTCGTGTCAGGCGGGATACGGCGATGCCGATCCCGATAATCGCAGTAAAGAAAGAGTGGTTTAAGCCAAATACATATGCCCTCATCACAACCAGAAATGTAAATTCATCAGCGGCCGCGTTGGTAAAGTAAAAAATGTTTTCGATCATGGCGAAGCCTAACCCCACCATCGCCCCATAAATGATTCCATCTAAAACACTATCGATCTGATTACGCCAAAAAAATAAAATAGCAATTAAGGCTAATCCTTTGGCACTCTCTTCTACTAAAGGGGCGATGAATGAAGCGGTTAACGCACTAGCCGCTTGTTCATTTAAAAGCAGGTAAAATGGCACCCCAAATATCCCATTAAAAATCAACGCTACAATAACGGCCGGAATCGCGCCCCATAAAAATGCGGCCGTAAGCAACCACATCGGCTCTTTCTCATATCGGTCTACCCAGTAAATAATAGCAATGTAAATAATTGTTGGAATGAATGCCGCAATGCTTGAAGTCAGTAACATATATCTTTATCAGGTCGTAATTTTTATCGAAATAGGGAACACACTCCCCTTCCATTCACATATTATCAATCTATGACGCATTATGCACAAGTAAAAATTTGCGGGTTAACCCGATTAGAGGATGCGCTGGTAGCGGCCGAAGCTGGCGCCGATTTCCTAGGTTTTATTTTTTACCCTCCCAGCAAACGAGGTATTTCTGTCTCAGATGCTGCAAAATTTATACCCAAGCTTCGCCAGCTGCCTAATTGCCCAACGCTTGTGGGTGTCTTTGTTGATGAAACCCCAGAATATGTTCTTGATACGTTGAACCGATGTGAGCTGGATATCGCTCAACTGCATGGCAATGAGGTCCCTTCACAAATCAATGACCCCAACAGTATTTTGCACGGCCGAGCTTACAAGGCTCTCCGGCCGCAATCGCTAGCAGAAGCTGAGGCGGATGCGGAGTGGTACATTGCAGAATCCCCTAATTTTCTACCTACCCTCATGATGGACTCTTACCATCCAGAATATTATGGCGGTACAGGAGATTTATCCGATTGGGAAATTGGAAAAGCCATCAACAAAATGACCGATGGCTTTATGCTTGCAGGCGGGTTGACGGCCGAAAATGTGACCCAAGCCATCACCGAAGTGTTGCCTTATGCGGTGGATGTTGCCAGTGGTGTTGAAGCTTCACCCGGCATCAAAGATCACGCCAAGGTGCGAGCCTTCATCAATAATGCCAAATCAATCCGATTCAAATAACGCCCCCTTTTTTGTAAAAGATAGCAAAATCGTCTGGTCTTGCCCTTGGTATCACATTCAACAAGATCAGCTTCTTTTACCAGATGGGTCCGAACAAGTTTACAACGTTGTCCGTCGCCCCAATGGGGCTGCATTTGCCATCCCCGTTCTCGATACGGGCGAGATTGTGTTAATCAATCACTACAGGCATACCGTTGGCGCATGGGTCTGGGAAGTGCCGGCCGGTGGCATCAAAGAACACCAATCCCCTCAAGAGGCGGCGGAGGCTGAATTACACGAGGAAATCGGTGGTAGCAGCCAGAATATCCAATATTTGGGCGACTTTTACACCGCCGTTGGCTTTTGTGGCGAGGTTTGTCACGTCTATCTAGCTACAAATGTCAAACTGGGTGCGGCCGACCGCGAGCCGCTTGAATTTATGAAGCTTGTGCCAACCCCCGCAGAAGAAGCGTTTGAAATGGCCCGCAACGGAACGATTAAAGACGCCCTTTCCGCACTCGCTCTTCTTTGGGCCGAACCCCATCTTAAACACCTCGTAAAATAACCTTTCCCCTAAACCCTACATCCCCCAAACGGCCTAAAGATCGATCCAATATCCCGCTCATAAAACGTTTATACTAAATAGCCGCCTTTCCCTTATATTAAGGGGCGGCTTATGTTTAAAGATCGACCACCGATGTCAAACGTTTTACCATTGGTTATTC
>JAHDEB010000055.1:0-2670 GCA_020629055.1 Chloroflexota bacterium | reverse complement strand
CGGCTTATGTTTAAAGATCGACCACCGATGTCAAACGTTTTACCATTGGTTATTCAAGGTAATTTATACTTTTACGGTAATTAAATTACCTTGCCCAGCGCTTTCCAAAAGCAAAATAGTCAATCGAATAAATCGGACAATCAATTGTCCAATTCGCAAGCCTTTTGCCCATTGGCCAAATTCCTCAAAATATTTTCAAATGATTACTAAAAGCAACTCTCCCACCAATCACTCTCTTTTTATCACCGTCACCCTCTTGGTATTGCTCCTTCTAGCTATCATCGCCTTTGCAGGCAACGGCATCTCCCTAATCGGCAAAGCTTCGGCTGCTGACCACACGCTCAATTATTCAATTGACCATTCACAGCTGCCGCAGATGAACTATTACAACCTCACCTACAATATTTATGTGGGGTCCGTTTCCTCTGTTGAAGTTCGCAATGGCTCGAACAACCTACTGGCCTCTTCTTATAATGTATCTACCGGTATGGTTACCGTCACAACAGACGAAACAACTTTGAAAGTAACCACCAGCGGGTTTATCGGCTCGACTGATAAAATTGGCCAAATCACACTCGCCCCCTTAAAAGACAACAAGCTTTGGGCATGGTCTCATGGGTTTGATGACAATGCGGGCTTCCTTAAAGCCATCTATGAGTTCGAAAAATACAATGTGCCGGCCACACTCTATTTAAATGACTACGCCTCGGGTGTCGGCAATGTCATCCTAGAACCAGATGGAAAAAGCAACCCGGATAACCCCTACACATGGTGCGACGACAACAACAGCAGCCTAGATTCATTTACATATGAATGCCACCTGTTATTGGGTTCAAAAATCAGGCAGCTGCTCAACGATGGTTGGGCGATCGGCAACCATACTGAAAACCATACCTGCTGGTCGTCTGATGCTACTCGGCCGAGCGATGCAGAATTGTGGCAAGGGATCACAAATGTACAGACCAAGCTCTACAATAAAATTGTCGCCCAATCCAATCGCACCGACTATAAAATCAATTCTTTTGCGGCACCCTGCTTCAATGATTTTAATCCTCTGATTCAAGAAAAAATCGCGGCCGGGCAAACAGACATCATAATGAGTGAAGGTGGTTTTATCGATTACAGTAGCCCTGACGGTTTTTCCGGGGCATCAAACGCCCTCCCATTGGCTTTAGGATACGACTTCACCCAAGCTGTTATTCGGGACAATCGAATCGAAGGCAACATGAACAACGACAGTGATGATGCCGAGAGTCTCGCCTTTACAAAGCAGATGTTTGACTGGCTGCACAATAATTCAGCTCAAGGTTCAGCGATTACCTATTGGTACAACACGATATCTCATTCCCGCAATGAAGATGTGTTCGCTCAGGCGATCCCCTATCTGATTAACACCTATGGATCCAATAGTGCTCATGACGAAGTTTGGGTCGCGACGGCTGAAGAAATTTACGCCTACACCTATACAAAAGAAAAAGCGGTGGTTTCGCTGCTATGCTCTTCTACTATAGGGGACTGTAACAGCAACCCTGTCGTCATTCCCGTCGCAGAGCCTGGCCCGAATCAAATTCTCGGCCGTGTCTTTAACGATGCGAATCAAAACGGCATAGATGATAACGAGCCAGGGGTAGAAAATGCCCGCTTGCTCTATTGGACCGACTCAAACTGTGATGGCCAAACTGAAGCCTATGGGGGCGACACCCGCTCAACCAGTACAGGTAGCTATCTATTTGACGGGCTCGATAGTTCAATCTGTTATGTTGTGCAGTTTGATCCAGACTCCGTTAGTGATGTTGTCGTAACCAGCATGAACATCGGCACCAACGATTCTATCGATAGTGATTTTTATCCAAATGGATACACAGACGAAATTCACCTGCCAACAACCGCTGTAAGTCTAGGCTTGCATGGTGCATCTCTACCAACCCCAACCACTCAGCCGGTCAACACACCCACACCGACCAATACACCCACGCCGTTCCCAACAGCAACACCTTTGCCGAATGGATTGGCCGCATCTCCTTTGCTTGATAACGATACAGTTTCCTCTGAATATTCAGAACAATCGTATGGCGCAGATGTTTCGATAGAATCAAATTCCTTTCAGGTTGAGTACCAGTCAGACTTTGGTGGATTCAAAATAGTCAAAAATGCACCTGCCTTAGAAAATGTAGTCGCACTCACATTTGACGTTTACGATGCCAGCCCATTTGCACAAATCAATCTCGTTTGGATCGATGAAAACTTTGCTGCAATTTCAGATGTACAGCTCGATGTCAATTTGTGCCCGGGCCCTTACGTAATTTCCGACAATATCCCCCCAGCTGTAGGCGGATTTGTCTTTCAGGAATCATCAGCAAACAACCAAACATCCTCACATCATTCCTATAAAATCAAGAATGTACAGTTAATTGTAAATCAAGATTTGTCAACTTCTCCCACAATTCCAACATCGATTCCACAGTGTGAGGTTTTCAAAATTTTCTTGCCGTTAAACGCACGATAATTAAGCCAAAAACCCAGCTTCTACCTCTGGAAAATGCAGAGTCGGATATTTTAAGATATCAATTGTGCGAAAAGCTTGTAAATCTGTTGACTTCAGAATTGCTGCTGGATATACTTCTCATCCGTTGCCCAATAAGAGCCGGGTGACAGGAAAAGTTACAAAAA
>JAHDEB010000054.1 GCA_020629055.1 Chloroflexota bacterium | reverse complement strand
GCAAACTAAAACAAACATAAATTTTTAGGAGAATTGATGATGTTTAGCAAAATTAGAAAGTTTAGTTTTTGGGGATTATGCTCAGCCATTGTCCTATTATTGGTCGCATGCGGGGCTGGACAGCCACAAGTCGTTGAAGTGGAGGTCACTCGCCTCGTAACCGATACGGTAGAAGTCGTTGTAGAAGTTGAAGTGGAGCGAGAAGTAGAACTAGTAGAGGAAATGGCTGAAGAAATGGCCGAAGAATCAGCTTCAGGGGATATTGCGATGCCTTCGGCACCTCAACCTACGCAAAGTCCAGCCATGCCGGCAGCCGAACAGGTTGAAGAACCGAATGCGATGTTTTTTGAAGATAACGGGACCAACCCATTCATTGATACACGGGACGATAACTTGTCTACATTTGCTATCGACGTTGATACCGGTTCATACACCATCATGCGCCGCTATTTGAACGACGGCCTACTACCACCCTCAGAGGCGATCCGCGTAGAAGAATTTGTAAACTATTTTGATCATCAGTATCCGATCCCATCAGAAGATGCCTTTGGCATCCATTTAGAATCAGCCCCAGCCCCCTACGGCGAAAGTGATGCTTACCATCTGTTGCGTGTCGGAATTCAAGGATACGAGGTGCCTGAAGAAGATCGGCCGGATGGCTTGTTTATCTTCTTGGTTGATGTATCTGGCTCTATGAACAGCGGAAATCGTATCGGGCTTGTTAAAGAGTCCCTACGCATGCTGACCTATAATTTACGTGATACAGACCGCATCGGCCTTGTGACCTACGGCAGCACCGCCCGGATCATTTTAGAACCGACCTCGATGGACAATCGTATGAACGTTTTGACCGCAATCGACCAGCTAACGATCGATGGCGCAACCAACATGGATGACGGACTGCGGATGGCATATCAACTCGCAGATTCATATGCAGAACCGGGTGAAATTAACCGAATCATTTTAGCCAGCGATGGTGTCGCCAATGTCGGCGCAACCACGGCCGAAAGCATTTTGCGCCATGCTCGTGAAGGCATTCAGCTAAGCACGTTTGGCTATGGCATGGGCAACTTTAACGATGTGAACATGGAACAATTGGCCGATCAAGGTGATGGTAGCTATGCTTACATCGATACATTAGATGAAGCCGAGCGGGTCTTTGATGATCAATTAATGTCTACCATTTTGACCATCGCCAAAGATGCAAAAATCCAAATTGAATTTAACCCGGCCGTGGTTGAAAGCTATCGCCTGATCGGTTATGAAAACCGAGATGTTGCAGACAGCGATTTTCGTAACGACGCTGTCGATGCAGGCGAAATCGGTGCAGGCCATTCAGTCACCGCTTTATACGAAGTTCGCTATGCGGAAGACGCCTCACAAAACGAGGCGGCCCTAACAGCCCGATTACGCTATGAAGATTTAGAGACAACCGAAATTGTTGAACTCGCAAAATCGATGGCGCTTCGTGATGTCCATTCAGAATTCACAGATGCGTCAGCCACCTTCCAATTAGATGCGGTGGTAGTTGAATATGCTGAAATCTTAGGCCACAGCTATTGGGCCCATGATGCAGCGATCTCAGACATCGTCATTGATGCTCGTCGTATCGCAGAATACCTGCCAGATGATGCAGATGTACAAGAATTTGCCGTGTTGGTCTCTAGCGCGGCCGACATGCTCGAATAAACGAACATCTAAACGTTAACCATTGTGCGATCGGCAACCACCAGCCGGTCGCACAATATCAATCAAGAAAATCTTATGAAACAGAAACACCTCTCATACCTACCTTATTCACTTTTAGTCATCTTCTTAATTATCGTTCTAATACTTACCGGCTGTGGCGGTAGTAGCTTCCAAGATGCAGCCGTTGAAGAAGTGCCAGCGGTCGAAGAGGTCGTCGATGTCGCTGAAGAAGTTGAAGAAATGGCGGAAGAGGCGATGGAAGAAGAAGCCTCCGAAGCGATCGAAAACATCGACACCGATGTTGCGGCTTCCGGCAGCGAAGAAGAAGATGGATCCCCTTACGACCCTTCAGGCTCAACAAAAGCAGAACCGGCCCGCGATGCGGCCGAGGTCGCCTTATCCGAAGCTTCTGATGAAGTGCGGATCGTTGAAGTCGAAGTGGAAAGAGTCGTAGAAGTAGAAGGTTCATCTGAAGCTGTTTCCGTCGCCCCGCCCCCAGACAAAGAGCCACCTGTAGACACAACGCTCACTGCGGGTGAAATTGATGACAATGAATACTGGGACGATTATCTGTTGTACCTACGTCAATATGGCGGCCCTGAAATCATCTGGGTCGATGTCGTCGAGCGCCATACCGTCACCGTGCTAGATGGCAACGGCCGGCCGATTGTGGGTGAACAAATCGACCTCACCGTAGGGGACCAATTGGTTGCCCGCCGTCATACCCACAGCAATGGTCAATTTATGATCTTCCCCAATGCTTTAAATAATCTCAGTGAAAGTGATCAGATCGTTGCCACCCTTGTTTCTACCGGTGACACCCTCACCATCCAGACCGGCGGCAATCAGCGGGATTGGGAACTCAGCGCCCCAACCTATAACACCCAAACACAGGCACAGCTTGATATCCTATTCTTAATCGATGGGACCGGCAGCATGGCGGACGAGATTGAGCAATTACGTGCCAATATGATCGCCATTTCGGAACAAATCAGCGATCTACCGTCACAACCAACCATTCGCTACGGCCTCTCAGTCTACCGTGATCAAAATGACTTAATCCCCAGTCAGTCCCACGATTTTGTGACAGATGTGAACACATTCACCAACCTGCTAAACCGGATCGAAGCAGACGGTGGTGGTGATTATCCTGAAGATTTGGTGCTGGGATTGGCAAATGCGCTCGACAACAGCTGGCAAGTCACAAACACGGTCAGCCTCGTCTTTTTAATCGCCGATGCGCCACCACATCTAGATTATGATTATCAGTATTCTTATGCCGATAACATGCAAACGGCGGCCGCAAAAGGGATCAAACTCTATTCAATCGCTTCTAGCGGATTAGATGAGCAGGGTGAATATATTTTCCGCCAAATGTCACAATTTACCGGCGGCCGGTTTATATTTTTAACCTATGGTGAAGAAGGGGCTGGAACCACCGGCACCCAAACAGATGTCACCGTCGACCCCGATAATTACACCGTTGGTGAGTTAGATCAGTTGATCGTCAATATCGTTGAAGAGGAGTTAGCGAATTTTAGTGACCTACCAGCCAATTAATATCTATAACTACCTGTTTTCCAAGTTTCAATAGTCTCTTAAAACCCCAGCCACAGCATTAGTAACAAACCGATTTGTGGCTGGGGTTCTCAGCAAATCATAGTTAAAAGCCAACTTTCAGGATCGGAGAGGAAAATGAATTCAACAAAAAAACTGATCACCCATTTAACCCTAATCACAATCGGCATATTGCTAATTCTTTTAACCGCATGTCAGGCACAAGTTGTAGAAATTGAAGTCACTCGCATCGTGACTGAAACTGAAACAGTTGTTGAAGAAGTTGAGGTTGAAAAAGAGGTTGAGGTGATCAAAGAAGTTGAGGTCGAAAAAGAGGTTGAGGTTGCACCTGAAATCGTCGAGGAGGCGGCCGAAACTGAAGATGGCGCTGCCATGGAAGACAGCCCGGGTGATATCGAGGCGACCGGAAGCGAAGAAGACGATGGAGGAAGCCCCTTCTCACCAACAAAAGGCAAAGTTGGCTCAGACCAGCAGGTCGCTCAAAAGATGGGCTGGATTCAAGCCTCTGGGGTGATTACCGACCCACTGACCGTTCGCGTGCTAGCCAGCCGTACAGAAGACATGGTGATTGTTATGGCGGTGACGGCAGAAGGAGAGCAGCAAGAGCTAATCATCACCCATCAGATTCAACGTTATCGCCAATCAGGTAGCCAAAGCCTAACCAATGACCAACTTTATCTAACGATCAGCTCGGCCGCTTGGCAAGAGCTCGCGCAATCGACCAGCTTGTTGCTCACTTCCAATATCATAGAAGGGCTGCAATGCGATTTTTGCGCTGCCGGAGAATCTGGCGAACGATACACCGTCATTATTGAAGACCAAGTTCTAACATTTGAGATCGATGCGGATGAGCAAGTCCCCGAACTTGAACAATTCCTCGCCACCATGCGATCGCACTTAACAAGCTCGTCGCAGTATGCCCAAGGTGTCTGGAGCCGTACAGAATAGCATCCTCGATATGCGAAATCTTAAGCATTTACTAACCGAAACTTAGTTTGTAATGCACCTGCCACACAATGAAAATGATGTCCGTGACTGGAGACGTTTTTAGGTGTGGCCAAAACCTTCCCCAAGGCGTTATCAAAACCTTTTGACATGCCGTCAGGTAGCTACTCCCCTCTAAATTCAACCGAACACCAGTCCAATCCGCAAAAAAACGACCGCGTAGATTAACATATTTTTCCTGCTACATTGGTCCTAACGATCTTTACCCCACCTGGGACTCATGCTATACTGCGCCCAGTCTATCGTGTTCTAAATTGGCTTATTTTTATTTCCCAAAGTTATCTTCTTTTCAGCAAAATAAGAACACCATCAAGCTGATCCATTGTTTCTTAAACTGGGAATTTGAAAAGATAAATTGGAAATAAAGTTCTGAAAATTTGTTAGCTTTAAATGTAAGGCGAGTCCAATTTTGAACAAGTACGGGAAATGTTATGAAACCAATTAGCTGTAATCATTGTAAAGCGGTTAACGCTTCGGATGCGAGAGTCTGCTATCAATGTAAAAAGATCTTGAGTATTGGCTCTCACGCTATCTGTGAATCTTGCTATCACCGCAATCCACTCCACCTTGTTAACTGTGTCAACTGCGGTATGGAACTCAACGAATCAAAAGAGAAAGAAGTTGAATCAGCAATGGCGTTAGAAGCAAGTACGGTTTCAGGTGCAACTGGCCCACTCATCTCTAATGGTAATGATTCAGACCATTCAAATACAAATGTCGAAGACCCTGCATTCTTCGAGCAAGTCACAAAGAAACACGAAGTCCCTGAATTTGCCCAAAATGTCATCGGGGACAATAAATCAACCAAACCATTAGATTCTGTGGAACCACCTGCAGAACATGCAGACAATATGGATATAAATAATAAAAATCTTCCAGAAATGCCTAACGATAGGGCCCTACAAAATGGCAAATATGAAAATCATAACGAGCCAGTGGAAGAGTCTTCAGCAGACGAATCTACAAATAATGAAGAAGTCGATATTCTGTCGATGCTCGACCTAGATCTCGACCAAGATAAATTTGTTTCGGAGCCACCTCGATCAATTTCAGAAGATCAACTACAGCCTACCGATTGGATCAGCGAACTGGTACCCCACACCGATGAACTACCAACGATGGCGGACATGCTTCCAGATCCACTACCATCAGAGTCTGCCGAAGAATCAGATATGATGGAAATGCCAGGCAGTGTCATGGATATGCTATTCGGTGACACCGGCAAACTAGACGAAGAAACTGTTGAGGAAGTCGCTCAAGCTGCAAGTCTGGATACACCCAGCGTCCCCAACTTCGAAGTTGAAGCACCCGAGGATGAACCAGCCAACGTCGAGCCTCTTTCATTTGACCCACCTGCTGTAGAGGCTGAAGCTTCATTTGAAGCATTCCCAGATCAGGCAGCTGATGACAGTTGGCTAACCGATGCGATGACCGATATCGAGGATGCCGACATTGATGAGTCTTTAGATACGACGGCCGAATTCGGCTCAGATGATTCAGGCGGCGATGCTGAATTACCCGCATGGATGGATTTTTCAACTGACCCTGATGAAAATGCAGCGGCCGAACCAGCACCCCCTTCTTACTCTGCTCCTGAAGAAAAAACTGCCATAGAAGATGCAGTTGATGCAATTGCAGACGATTCAAGCATTGAAGAAGCTGTCACCTTTTCGTATGAAGAAGCAGAACTAAACGATGAGCCGGTTGAGACGATGGCAACCGCTGATGCCATGCCAGATTCAGACGGAATCACCACTTCACAAGATTTTGAAGATGATGACGACGATGCCCTAAATTGGCTGATAGATGACAGCGATACCCCAAGCGTTGATGCTTTGCCAGAAGCTGAGCCGGTACCAACCGCTGAAGTTGAGCGCGTTGACCGACCGATGCAAACGCGTGATTTATCAGAATCTGCAATTTTTAAAGATTTACAAAGCGAAGCCGATAGTATCAGCGGAATAGATGATAGTTCAGCTGTACAAGCTGATGTTCCTAATTGGATCAAACAAATGGCACCCGCCACTGATCAAGAACCGGTCGCTATTTCAAATGCAGATACGAACACATCCCAAATGGATGATGACGCGCTTTCGGCCATCTTAGACTCGATGGATATCGATCCTGAAGCTTTGGCAGAGCCAGCATCTTTAAGCTTAGATGATGTGGCGGCAAAAGCGCTTAACGTGCATGCAAAATTACCCCCTGCGGCTCCTGAGCCTATCATTGATGAACTGCCTGATATGCTCACAGATATTCCAGATGTACCAGAAACGGTTCTAGACGTGCCAGATCACATCGAGGCAAAAGCGGACTTAGACTTTATGTCGTCGGCCGAAACATCTATCGAACAAGGTCTTGCAGATGAAATTCAAGAGGTGCAAGAGGCAATCGAAGGAGTTGAAGTAGAGGAACCTGCAAGTGCAGTCGATTCTCAATTTGACTTCAATGAAGACCAATTCGATGTCTCGGAAGAAGATTTGGTTCGGGATGCGATTTCTGCAATCGAGTCTGAAATTCGTGGAATTAAAGATGCTGAACCAAGCGGGGCCGATGCAGATGGTGCTGACCCAGACGCTAAATCACCCGAATGGCTATCAGCAACCGACTTAAACTTTAAACCTGCACCCAAAGAAGATGACCCTCTCGGCTGGTTCACAGATCCAGACATGGATGAGGCTGAGTCACAAAACAATTCAGAACAACCTGCGGCCGACAGTAGCGACGCAAAAGTAGATGCTTCAGACGCACTGGCAGCGTTTGATTGGGGCGATATCGAAGATGTATTTGATTCACCTGCACCATCAGACAGCGAGAACCTTGCATTCAATGCAGAAACTGAGAACCCGTTAACCGCAGAACTTTCAGAAGAAGCTAATGCAAGCTTTGACTGGCTTTCTGACGATAGTGAAGCGGCTGAAGCTGTCATGCCAGAAGAGCCGGTAAGTTTTGATGCTGATTTCGAGGAACCGGATGCAGATTCGCTAAGAAATCTTCAAATCGGTGTACCGCATGATATTCCAGAACAACCATCAGCTGAAACTGATGAGGATTCTGTTCCTGAGACCAAACATGCTGATGTTAATCTAGACAGCCCGGTTCAAGAATCTGCTTTTGATTCAATCAACCTTCTAGAGGAACCCGCTATTGAAGTACCAAGCTTCACCCCAGAGTCTGTTGAGGTTCCGGAAACGCTTGAGGCAACGGAAGCGATAGAAGCCGCCGAAAGTCAAATTGAAGAAAGCGAAGATGAAGTTGAAGCTGCATTAACCGCTTTGGTTGAAGAGAATCAGACAGAAAGCATTGAAGAATTCACCCCTCTTACAGAATTTGAAGATGAGTCGGATGTCTTCTCAGCCGTTCGAGACCAGCCCCCAGTGGATAACCCACTTTCGGCCGAGTCAATCTCTCCTTACGACACCAACAGCTTTGTCAATATGCCGGACCCCAGTGGAGAAGATAGCTTCTCTCTGCATGAAGAAAATAAAAATGCGGATGAATTCTTTAGCTCATTGACTGAAGAAGATCAAATGGAAATGCCCGAATGGGCCAGTGAGTTGGCCCCGTCAACGCCTGAAATCGAATCAGCCATTCCTTCATCGGACAACAATCCCCTTTCAGGCATCAGTGACGTGGTTGATGTAGCCCCATCGATATCTAACCAGGTGTCAGATTTGCAAAATCTACATGCGCCCCAAATGATGGAACCGATCGCCCACCGCAAGCGGGCACAAATGGCGGCACAAGCAGCTGGTACGGTCCCCATGACCGACCCAACTCAACCGGTTGTGGTACCAAAAGAGCGTCAAAAGTATCAGCCACGCTTTAATGCAACCCAATTTGACGGCCGACCCAACCTAAACAAACAGAAGAGAAGCCGCCAAATTGGCTTCCTTGTGGTAGCAGGTGTGATCGCACTGGCGGTCATTATCGCAATTGCGGTCCCCATCGTCATCTCACTCTTCAATTCATAATCGATTCGAAGCTAGTACTTCGAGCGATTTTTAAACAACAAAAAAGCCGGTGTTCATTTTAAAATGAACACCGGCTTTTTTGTTAGGGGGGAAACTATAACAATTTAAGAAACAGGTTCGGCTAGGTCAACGTCTAAATCAATGGGCTGATCGCCTGCCTGCATTTCTTCTCGTAACCCTTCAGCTTCATCGGCCAAAGTTCCTAGAACACCGTTTACAAACCGGGGGGCGCTATCTGACCCATATGTTTTAGCTAATTCTACAGCTTCGTTAATGGCGACTTTGACCGGTGTTTCACCATCGATCAAAAATTCATAAATCGCGATCCGTAAAATATTCCGATCGATGATAGCCATCTGATCTAGGGGCCATTCGGGAGCAAATCGAGAAATGATCGAGTCCATCTTTTCTTGATAGTCGATAATTCCGCCAATCAGTACTCGGGCAAACTCAGCTCCAACCTTTTCGATTTCCTGTTCGGCTAAACGTCTTGCCAAAGTTGGAAGCGCGTCATGTCCTGCAAGGTCATATTCGTACAGAACCTCTAATGCTAGTCTTCGTGCTCTTCTGCGAGTTCTCATGTTCTAATTCCTAACTTATCAAAGTTTCCAAGCAAATTAGTGATAGGTTCAAGCGTCATCGTTTTTAAAAGTTATATTCTCAACGTGAACATCTACAGTTTGAATATTTACACCAATAATTTGATCTACAGCATCCGTCACAGCGATTTGAATCGCTTTTGCTGTCTCCACCATGTTTGAATTCTGTTTTAATGAGACATGGATGTCGATTTTCAGTCCGTCTTCTGACTGCAAAAGTGTAACTCCATCTCTTCCTTGCCCTCGACGGAAAATGCCTGTTGTAGGGGAAGCCGTTGATGCTACATGAGGAACATTTAATGTGGCCTCACGTACCACTGTCATTATTACCTCGGGAGCAACGATGATCTGGCCGTAGTTTATAGGACTGTTAGTGTTCACAAGCATAGGATAACACAATTAGGGTACTAATATCCTTAGGATTACAGATTTGAGACTAATGTACTATTAAGAATCAATTAATTCCACGTGAATTCTCACAGAATTTTATTCTATTGCCAAACTCTGTGCAAAAGCTTCACATTTCGCCATTTTGCCCAGCAACATCTTGAATAGTTTGCGTGTTTAAGCAAACTCTGTGCAAAAGTTTTACACTACATCGCAATTCCGCCATCGACACGCAATGTTTCGCCCGTAATAAAGGCTGCATGGTCCGATGCGAGGAAGGTAACGGCGTGAGCAATCTCTTCGGGCTTGCCCATTCGGCCGAGTGGCGTGCTATCCATGATCCACTTTTTCCGCTCTTCTTCAAGAACAGAAGTTAGATCAGTTGGTATAAATCCTGGTGCAACACAGTTAACCGTAATGGCACGGGCACCTAATTCTTTTGCCAAGGCTTTGCTAAAGCCGATCATTCCGGCTTTGGAAGCGGAGTAGTTTGATTGACCAGGAAGACCGATTAGGCCAGATACTGAGCTAATATTGATAATCCTGCCGCCTTGTTTCTTACGCATCATCGGCCGAGCAACCGCTTTTGACATGTTAAATGCACTTTTTAGGTTGATGTCCATGACATCGTCCCATTGCGCTTCTTTCATTGTCATGAGCAAGGTGTCTTTGGTGGTGCCTGCATTGTTGACCAAAATATCAACTTTGCCGAACTTTTCGATGGCAGCTTTGCCTAGTGCTTGCGCCTGATCAAAATCGCTAACATCAGCTTGGATAGCAATCGCTTCGCTACCAAGTGCTTCAATAGCAGCGACCGCTTCGTTCGCAGCATCCGCATTGCTGTTGTAGTTAACGACAACTTTTGCTCCGTTCTTTGCTAAATCTTCAGCGATTGCGCGGCCGATCCCGCGAGACCCACCGGTTACAATAGCGATTTTTCCTTCTAGCAACATTTCCTTTTCCTCTTCTAGTTCTCAGCAGATCGCCTAAGCGAACTGTTTACGTGCAACTTTACGATCAATCCGCTTCATTAGTTTTTGCAAAACATCACCAGAGCCAACTTCATACAATTCAGTTAGCCCTTGCCCCACCAAATACTGCATCGATTCGGTCCAACGTACTGAACCTGTTAGCTGTGCGTTTAACTCAGCACGAATCTCGTCTGGGGTGGTTAGTGGTGCAGCTGTGGTATTGCCGATCACCGGCACAGATGGGGCATTAATGGCGATATTATCAAGCGCGGCCGAAAATTCAGTCGCAGCAGAAGCCATCAATGGAGAATGAGCTGCAATCGTAATTGTCAATGGGACGACTTTCCGCGCTCCCATCTCTTGCATAATTTCGCCGGTACGAGCAACTGTATTTGAATCGCCCGATATGACGATTTGACCGGGACAATTGTCGTTGGCTAGCTGGGCTAGGTTACCGGTTTCGGCCGAGGCTTTGTTACAAGCTTCGATCACTTGTGCCGCGTCTAGGCCCAAAACCGCCGCCATCCCACCAGGGGATTTTTCACCGGCCGCTTTCATTAACTCACCCCGCTTGCGTACCAGCTTTAACCCATCTTCAAAAGAGATAGCTCCGGCCGCAGCCAAGGCACTTAGTTCACCCAAGCTGTGCCCGGCCATAAATTCAGCAGCAGGATAGACATCACCGCCAGCTTCTTTCATTGCCGCCAATACGGCAAGGCTAGTGACATACAAAGCCGGTTGTTGATTGACTGTGTCAGTCAAAACATCTTCTGGCCCGTTAAAGCATAAATCTTGAATCGAAAAACCAAGAATGGCATCAGCTTGTGCAAACACATCGCGAGCAGCGGAGCTGTTTTCAACCGCTGCCTGCCCCATGCCTACACTGTGTGACCCTTGTCCGGGAAATAAATATGCGATCATAATCTTTTGTGACTATACAGGTCTGGTTAATCCCCCTCCTATGAGGAGGGGCTAGGGGAGGTGGATTCCCCCTCACCCCCAGCAAACCCAGACACCTGTACAGTTACAATCTTTTTAAGCGATTTAGAGGGATCAGTTATCCCAAAATGTACTCAAATCACTTCACTGCCATCCCCAAAGGTAAAAACATTGGAGAATTATTTTTCAGAGATGGTCTTACGGCAAAAAAAAAGACTGGTTTCCGAATAAAAATTATTCGGTGCCAGTCTTCATCGATCAGACGAAGCTAAGATTAAGCTTCGTCGAGCCCAAGCATTTTGCGACCTTTTTTGGTGGTCACTGCGCGACGCAGGCGATGAGGAATCATCATATCGTCCGCGTCTGCACATGAAAATAGTTGAACTCGGGTTAGGTTGTCATGTGTACGACGACGACCACGACGTGCTTTTGAAATTTTTCTCTTGGGTAATGCACCCATAATACTATCCTCTCTACTAAACCAGTTATTCTGGTGAAAGTTGCTCGTTTAAAAAATTTACGGTGCGGCCGTTAGGTTGCACCATAGCGACTTGAAATTATAGCTTCTCAAGGGGCTGTGTCAAGATGCCTTTGCAGGTTATATACATGGGCCAATGATTTAGATCTATGATTGATCGTTTGGTCGACAAAAGTAATGGAAGAGTAACCTTGTTGTTTTATAAGATTTCCATTCCATGACAAAAGAAAGGGTTTGATAAAAGGTATGATTTTGCCTACAGTATGCATCAATTGTTTACGTGCACAGTCATTCTGAGGCACTTATTTTATAGGCACCATTCTTAAAATTAGAGTAACTACACAGGTATGGTTGGTTCCCCTCCTATAAGGAGGGGCTAGGGGAGGTAGAAAACCCTCACCCCCAGCCCCTCTCCCGACGGGAGAGGGGAGCAAACCCAGACACCTGTACAGTTACAATTTAGATATCAGGAGAAAACCGATGTTTTCCTTATTTGGCAATTCACAGAAACCGGTCGAGCGTTCGGCCGAAGATCAACAAAAAGTAGATGCTCAGACCGCAAACCTACAACTTTATCACTACGACTCATGCCCATTTTGTGCACGCGTTCGCAGCCACATCGAAGCCCTAGCGCTTAATATCGAGTTTCGCAATACTCAAATGACACCCGGTGTACGGGATGAGCTTGTGGCCGGTGGTGGCAAAGGGCAAGTTCCTGCGCTTCGCATCCAAGATGAAGACGGCAACGTCGAATGGATGTACGAATCAAGCGACATTATGGGATACCTAAGCGCCCGCTTTGCGTAAGCGCAGGCGAGGATAGGGAACAGGGATAGGGAGGCGTGTATTTGAAACACGGGATCTTCAACAAAGATCATTTCAATACGAACCTCTCTATCTCTATCCTCTTATCTCTGTCTCCGGCTCCTACTCTATCGTCATGCGTAACAGATAGCCTGTGCCGCCACCTGGGGTCGATAACACGATCATATAGTCACCGTCGGCCGGCAGCTGACCGGTCCACGATGGCTTATCGGCCGTAACGGTGCCCAGACTCGCCCCATCGGGAGCCACCAGTGCAAACACAACGTCACTATTAGGTGAAAGCACCTCGACCGTCATCGTTTGGCCTACGTCTGCCCCCAACACATAAGTCACTTCAGAACCTGAATCAATTACCCCTTCTACTTGGCCCGAAATCGAACCTGGAGCAAACTGCACGCGAATCGGTTCAGACGGCTCGGTTTGCTGGGTTAGCGTCGTACCAACCGGATGCACGGTGAATTTAGAGCCTGCTCCTCGGCCGCTGACCTCTGGCAGATAAAACTGCTCCGCCTGCGGCGGGATGACATTAAACACGCCCGGGGTGGCTGCACGGGCCAGATAGACATACTCGTACGTGCCACGAGGCAGATAATTGGCAGACAGCTCGATCTTTTCGTCACGCCGCTGTGCGTGTTGGAAATACCACCAGCCATAGCCGCGCGAATAATAGTTGAAGTAGCGCGGCCGGCCGCTAGTCCGTTGCCCCCCTTGTTCCGCATTGATCGGGTCATTTTGGACAGCGGTTTCAAGCGTTGTGTCGATCGGTTCTAAACCGGCCGGCAGCCAGTCAGCAATGCCCACATAATGAAGGGTATTGGGGGCGACGATGCTCAAGCGGACCATGACGGTGTCACCCACCACCGCTTCTGTAATCGGGCGGGTTAGATCGCTGGGGTTGAAATAGCTGCGGCTGATGACGATACCATCGTCACGCGGTTGCACCTGGTCTACCGGCAGCCCCACTTTCATATGGGCTGTATAGTACAAATTGCCATCCCCAGCCGTTCGGCCGATCGCCAGCCGATTTAATTCGGTCGTACTAAGCGTAGAGACATCCTGCACAATTTCGGTCGGTTGACGCAGCGTTTGCCGGTTACCAGACCCTTGACCGATCAATTCTCCATTCAACGCCACTTCAAAATCATAGTTTGCGTTTAACTCACCCGATTCAATCATCCAATCGGTTAAAGCCATCAACGTCCAAGCGGTTTCTTGGGTCCCTTGCCAGCGGCCGTTGGTCCGATGGTGCATGAGCCAGCGAACGCTGTTAGCGACGAGCGGGTTCTCTGGGTCGATTTGAGCCAAGGTCCCCATCACAATCGCCGTGGTACGGGTATCGGTGTTCCAGTTACGATAATCGTAGCCGGTTGATTCTTCCCAATGGGTGCCGGTTGCTGAAATAACAGCGGCCGAAATAAAGTCCCCTTTCAGCGTTTCGATACGGGGATCAGCAGGATCGACGATATGCATGGTGCGGGCTAGATAGCCACGAGCGTACAGGTCTAAATCCTCTCGCTTCTCGAACAAGCTTTCCGTCAGATTCGAATCGATCCAGCCGCCACGGGTCAGCGTGTAGAGAACAAAGGATTGACGATTGAGCTGATAGCGGCCGGTAACATCTTCTCTCTGACTCACCTTGTTGCGCAGGTAGCCCAAGCCGTTCGAAATCACTTCCGGCCGAACCTCGTACCCGGCCTCGTCCGCTTCGATAAGGGCCAAAACAACATAGGCGGCCACAAGGGTATTCGCCTGACTGCTGGGGCTATCCCACCATGCCCAGCCACCATTTGGCCGTTGACGAGCATAAATCTTTTGCAAAGCGACATTTACCTGACTTTTCAGCTCCGTTTCGAGTTCAGGATCACTAACGCCAGCTTCTTGCAAGGCACGCGTTGTCAGCACATTGGGCAAGAATTTAGAAACAACCTGTTCAGTACATTCATATTCATAATGCGTTAGATAATCTAAGCCGGTTGTCATGGCTGCCGCTAGGGATGGCGCGAGTTCAATCGTCACATTCCCTTGACTCGCAACGTAATCACTGTCTTCATATAAAGGCAGACCTAATGATTCAACAATTACGCCACCTTCTAGCAGTTGCCCCGAAGCGCCTATGGTTTCAAAAACTTCGTATTTGTAGACGGGGATCCCTTGATTATCAAGCGTGCCCAAGGTCGGCCGAGAGGCATCTGTAAAGCCGCCTCCGTCTGCCTCGAAAACCAGATCGACCCGTTGGGTGTCTTGCACAGTCGCTTGCCACGTCACAAACGCCTGACCGTTTGCCGGGATATCAACCGTTTGGTTTGACCCATCTGGCAAAGAAAGCCCGACGGCCGACAGCGACACAATCGCCTGAATCGGATTATCTGTCGTATTGCGAACAACGGTTCCCACAGTTACTTGATCCCCCACAATAAAGAAGCGGGGTGTTTGGGGGCTGACCAACAGCGGCCGGGTGCTGACGATATCATTGGTTGCTTGGCCAACTTTGGTGTCGGCCGTAATGGCGCGGGCGTCTAAACGCCAAGTTGTTAGGTTATCTGGCAGCGTGACCTCGGCCGACGCTTTACCGTTGGCATCTGTGTTGATCACGGCTGACCAATACGCCGTATCTTTAAATATTTCACGTACAGACGTAACCCCTTCTGCGCCAAAGCCGCCGCCACCCCCTTTGGCTTTGTCTTCAACCTCAGCATTGTAGCTGTCCATCTCTTTGGTTAGCAGCAACGCGGTAGCGACGCTTAGGCTGCGTTCGCTATAAAAGAAGTCCAGCAGTGTCGGAATCTGCTCCTTCTTTAAAGAAAGGACGGCCAAATCGACCAACGCCAAAGATAATTCAGCTTCAACGGGTGCCCCATTGGCGTCTGTAACGGTAATGTCGTAACGGACGGTGTCGCGAGGGCCAAGCTTGCTGCGATCTGGCAAGATCTCAATGTTCAGCTCCTGCTGTTCACGGTCAACGGTAAATTGGGCGTAACCAACCTTAAAATCAGGATGATCGCTAAATTCGTCAACCCCTTTCATCACCATCACCGAAACATAGACGTTCGGCGCCATTTCGGCCGTAATCGGCAGCTCGTAAATCGTGCTGTTGCTGGTTAATGCGATCACTTGGCTTTCGTAGATGCTGCCACGCTCGACGGTAATCAGAGCGTATGACAACCCTTGGAAAGGAGATGCGATCAGCAATTTGGCGGTGTCTCCGGGCGTGTATTGATCGGCATCGGGGATCAGTTCAAAACTGTGGTCGTTGATGCGTCGCCATGGGACATAGCGGCCGCTGGAGACCCAGAAAAAGGTAGAGGTGGTAATTTCTTTGCCATCGGCGTCCACGGTACGGGCATAGGCACGGTAGGTGCCTCCTTGTGTGGGGATGAATTCAGCCAGGGCGCGGCCGTTTTCATCCATGGTGATGCCTGCAACTTCCGCGACGGGGACCTCTTCAACTGAAGATTTCCAAACAAGTCCGCCGTTGCCGTCATCTTCTTGCACGCTAAACCAGTTCCGTTTAACCACTTCAACATCGACCGTTGCCCCCGGAATCACCTGACTCTCTAGGTCAACAACAATTAGATCAAGCCCCATCGGCTTGTCGACCTCTCCGATGTACTGGGCCGATTTAATTCCGGCGTACTGGGCTCCGGGGTGAATCGTATACACGGTTCGCCCTGCGACGACGTTTCCGGCTAAGTCTGTTACGACCGCTTCTAAGGTCATTCGGCGGGTGCCGGTTTCACTCTCTAGTTCGGCCGGCAGGTCTAGCGAAAAGCCGCCGGTCGCCCCTGTTGTCCCTTTGCCACTCGCCAGCACGGTGCCACGGTTAAATTCATTGTATGGGTCGAAATAGAAACGACGGTCTCGCTCGCTGGTGTTAAAACTGTATCGGTTTAGATTTGGATTACTGGGCTGGAAGGTTGAACTTTGCCCCGTCAAGCTCCATTCAAGCGTGCTGTTGCCTACCCCACCGCCTGAAAAGAATTCAGCATTAATTTCGGCCGCAACTTCCCCGCCATCGACATAATTTCCTGCGTTGCTGGTCACATCTACTTTAAATGTCGGTTTACGATACTCAGCGACAGTAAATGTACCGGAACCGATCCATTGATCTTCACCGGACGAGTGGCGAATGCGGTTGATCTGGATCGAATAATCGCCCAAGACCGCTTCGCTATCTAGCTCTAGCTCAAACGCAAAGCTGCCCATGCTGTTCGGCCGCACATTCTCTCGAATCACCTCCCCTTCAAAGTTATAGATCTCCAAACGGACCTCTTCGATGTCGGGAATGGTGTAATTTAAGTCATCGTCGTTGCGCAAAATGCCTTTAATAAAGACCGTTTGGCCCGGCCGGTAAAGCGGCCGATCGGTATAAACGTATCCGCGCAGGTTCTTATTCCGGCTGTAGTAATCGGCCCGAATACCGAAATCCCACGGCGAAACCCCTTCGTTCCAGTTGGTGATTGCGGCGGCCGTGTGGGTGTCTGAATCGACAATCGCATAGTAGGTGCCGCTCCAACCGGTCTCTAGATCTAGCCCATCCATTTTGGCCAACCCTTTTGAGTCGGTTACCGCTCGGCTAACAATCCCAAAACTTCTGTTGAAAAGGATCACTTCTTGACCGCTGATCGGTTTACCTGTATCAAGTGAGGTTAACCATGCCAACGCTTCATCGTCGGTGGTTTTTAGGGTCAAGTTGCCGTTGGCGATAATAATCGGCCGGGCATCATCATGGCGTCGATTTGGTGACTGAATTTCGTCTGAATTCAGAGAGACATAGTAAAAGCCAGGCGGGTGCATGTTCCCATTGGGGTCTTTAAGATCAAAACGTGTGTAGTCGGTTTTATTATCATCAGCAGAACCGGTCCCGGTTTCAGATTGCAAGAAGAAATCTCCGGCCGTGTTGTAATTATGCAGGTCGTATCGATTAACCAATTTGAAAAAGTCAGACATCTGATCGAACTCGTGAACGTTCATCTCAAATTCGGTCACATTGATATGACGCACCCACGCGGCTGACGTACCGTTATACCGATACAGGGCAAAAGGATGATTCATTTCAAGTGACATCGTAGAGGTGCGGTTAGCGGTGCGGAATGTAAATGTACGCTGTTCGGTCAGCACGTTCCCATAGGGGTCAGCCATACCTGGCAAAACGGTCACCCTATAGTCGGTTGCGGGGGACAATCCCCAGAAATTGAGCCGATTGTTCCACCGGCCGTATTGTCCATCGGGGTCACCCGAAATCGGCGGGTCTATTAACACTTTACCCTTCAGTGACTCTAGATCCATCTGTGTATTAAAGCGCAGTGAAAATCCGGACGAGTATTTTGCCTGGGTTGTCCCATCATCTGGGTCGATTCCCACTAAAACAGGAAGATCTGGCGTGTGTAAACGAATCGATCGCCCTTGGCGCAGCTGTCCACCAGTCGATGATGTTGCACTATCTGACAAGATCAGATCATAAACCGCCTCGAAATCGAGCTTTTGTGTTGGGGTCAATGTCACCGTGGTGCCGATGTCGTTCCAGCTGTGAACCAAGGGCACCGGCGAGCCATCATCCACCCGACTGATGGTAATCGCGTTCAGGGTCGATGCGGGATCCATTGACTGATTAAAGGTGACGCGTACCGGCTGCTGCGGTGGGAAAGGATTCACTCGATCACGTGCATAATCTAACAACCCCGGCATCGATATATTGCCTACGGTTGGAGCGGTTACGCTAAATTGCCAACTGGTGTCACCCTGTAGCTGTGCGCCTGATGCACTCATTTCATTCACTTTGGCAGCATCAACTGTGACTTTATACGTTTGGCGCCCCACGAGTGGCACGGTGGGTCTCCAAATATAAACTGATGTGTTAACCCATTCCCCTAAACCGCTTACCGGCGGGTCAATGTTTATCGGCGACGGCAGGCTCTCGCGGCTTTCTGCATTGACCAACGGTACAACGGGGCGGCTAAATATCACGGTGACCGCACTATCGGTGGCTACATCGGTCGAGTTGTCTGCGGGAGAGACAGAATTTACTTCTAGGTCACCAATGGTGAACAGATCGAGCGAAACCGCTTCAACCAGGGTCATCCCGCTAGCGGCTGCGGCCGACTCATTTAAGATCACATTGTATTGACTGCCGATTGTTAAAACCTGTTCAGGCGTAAAGCGCAGAATACGTGGTTGGGGCCAATCGATGCGGCCGGGAATCGGCTCGCCGTCTTCGTCTACAAAGGCAAATGCATCTCCCGTCGCATTCGGATTCATCGGCTGGTCAAAAAAGAGCTCGACCGACTCATTCAAGCCTAATGTCGCGGTACCGGCCGGGCTACGGCCGATCAACCTGGGTGCAGGATCTGCCACTTCACCTAGGCCGGTGAGGATCGCGGCCGCCCCTAAAGGGGTCGGAGGCACTTCGGCCGTCGGCGTCGGTAGCTCTAGCTGCTCCGTTGCTTCACCCTCCGGCTGCATTTGCTGCACAGTGGCGGCCGGGTTCTCCCCTTCGCCGCTGGTGTCACCATCTTGTGGGGCGAAATAGCCACATGCGGTAATTGCTTGAATAAATAGAATTGTGCTTAAAAGTGCGTAGGCTTTTGACCACTTTTTCATCTCGATTCTCCCATCTGATAATCTCGTCTGATTCTAAGGCAATTTGGTGGAATCAGGTAGGTTGCAGTTTATAGATATTGATCTGTGATCGCTGAGCGCAAGCTGTACGTAAGTTATACGCTTAGGCTACTTTGGGCCTTCTGCTAGCTGGGCGTTGCATTCTTGTGAAAGACTGGGCCAATCGCAGATTGGACAAGTCTGACAAACGGATATGGGGATGGCAAGCCCAACTGGTTCATTTACCCCTCGACTGTTTTCCAACTCACCTCACGTCTTCTAACATCAACTCCGCAAGTAGACTTGTCCAATTTACCGATCTCTTGATCGGACATTGGCCCAGTCTTTAGTTAAGCTTGCAATCTCAACGGCAAAAAATACAATTTGTCCGCATTAATTAAAATCATTTATTTTTACCGACAAAGTATGTCTACAAGAACCCTTCTGGCTCCCGGCAACTACTACCATATTTACAATAGGGGTATCAATAGCGGCCAAGTATTTTTTGAAAAACAAAGCTACACTCTATTTTTAAAACTTTATGCCAAATATATGTTTCAAGTTTTTGATACGTATGCATATTGCTTGCTGGGCAACCATTACCATTTTTTGATAAAGGTCAAAACGATTGATGAACAGCTTAGCTTTCTAAAATCTGAGGTCAATATGGGGTTGCGGGATTCAAAGATACCGATTAACGAGTCACTTCTTAAACCTCCCCACCAGCACTTCAACAATATGCAGATCGCCTTTACCAAATCGATCAACAAGCGTTTTAATCGTACAGGCGGATTAATGGAGCAACCTTTTCATAGAAAATCGATTGATAACAGCACGTATCTTCTTAACTTAACTGCTTATATTCACCAAAACCCGCAAAAGCATGGGCTTATAAAAGATTTTAGGGAGTGGCCTTGGTCATCTTATGGAGCTTATTTAAGCCAGCAAGAAACACGTTTAGAGAAAGACAGCACTTTAGAATGGTTTGGAGGGAAAAGGGATTTTATAGATTTCCATCAAACTTCGGCCGACACTGATCTGATTGAGCCACTCATTGGGGACGACCTCTTTTAAGAAACGCGTATCGAGCTTACTAGCCTAACTAGCTGACACGAAATAAGGGGGTCACTCAAGACTATCATACCTGTTAACGTCAGCTCAACTAAAGACTGGGCCAATCGCAGATTGGGCAAGTCTGACAAACGGATATAGGGCTTGCAAGCCCAACTGGCTCATTTCCCCTCGACTTATCTCCAACCCACCTCACGCCTTCTAACATCAACTCCGCCAGTAGACTTGTCCAATTTACCGATCTCTTGATCGGACATTGCCCCAGTCTTTAGTCAATGTGAGCAATCCTAAGGCAACACCTAAGTGCCTGACACCGTGCCAAGATTAACCTAACATTTGAATCCCGTGCTGGGCCCCTAACCTTCACCAGAGACGAAAGCGACCGGTGGTACTATCGTTGGATATAGAAATAATCCCCACTGTGTGATCCTTAAATCTTGCAGACAACCTAAATTGGCCCAGACTAACAAAGTGAGCAAAGATGACCTTGAGTGTAAACACTGACCGCAGCTTAGAGCAAACCCTACAGCAACTTAAACAAAACATATCGCAGGCGGTGATAATCACACCGCAAAAGTTAAACCTGCTGCTGGCAGCCATGTTGGCACGGGGGCATGTGCTGCTTGAAGATGTGCCTGGTCTGGGCAAAACGATGCTGGCGAAATCATTGGCATGGTCAATTACCGGCCAGTTTAAACGGATTCAATGCACGCCCGACCTGCTACCGGCCGATGTGACCGGTGGATCGATTTACGATCAGCGAGAGCAACGGTTTGAATTCATGCCGGGTCCTGTATTTGGGAATGTCATTCTAGTAGATGAAATCAATCGTGCATCACCACGCACCCAATCGAGCTTGCTAGAGAGTATGGCGGAAGGACAAGTCACGGCCGAAGGTCAGACATACGATTTGCCAAGCCCCTTTTTGATTATCGCAACTCAAAACCCGGTTGAAATGGCTGGCACATTCCCGCTGCCTGAAGCCCAAATGGATCGCTTTTTGATATCGCTCAGCCTCGGCTACCCTACATTTACAGACGAGGTATCAATTTTAGAGAATGAAGCGCAGGGAGACCCGCTCGACAAAATACAGCCGGTCATTTCGACGGCCGACATTTTGGCATTACAAACTAAGGTCCAGCAAATTAGCGTCGCACGGCCGGTGCAAGAATACATCATTCGCATTGTGCAGCAGACCCGCACCCATGCTGACGTCATGCTGGGCATTAGCCCTCGTGGCGCGGTCGCGTTGCAAAAAATGTGCCAAGGGATCGCCTTTCTCGATTCACGCAGTTTCGTAACCCCAGATGATGTCAAAGCGGCCGTCGGCGCGGTGTTTGGACACCGACTGGTCACCCGCGGCCGAAGTGTAGCAGCGGCTGAAGATGTGCTCGCTGACATTGTTGCGTCGATTGAGGTCCCACTCTAATTGTCCGTTGTCGATTGATTGTTGTGTACCGCCCATTAAATTTAAATGGGCAATGTACAACAGACAATCGGCAATCATGAACGAGCATGCCGACCCGACGTTTCTACCGCCTCTTCCTTCTAACGTTTGTACTCTACCTGTTTGCCAACCAGACACAGGTCGGCTGGCTATACGTTATTGTCAGCCTGCTGGCCGGGGCGATTGCGTTCAGCTGGGTGCTGAATCGTCGCGCGCTTCGGTCGATGACCGTTATACGTGAAATCGACTACCAGGATAGCTACACCGAAGGGGATACGATAGAAATCAGTCTTCTGCTCAACACATCTAGCCCTTTAAGCGGACAACAGCTGCGTTTAGACGAGCTCTGCCCTGTGGCAGACCCTGATTCTGACCGGTTTTTGCAACATTGGTTTATTCCCGATCTGTCACCCCAGTTTGAAATTAATTATGCTATTGAACTGTATAAGCGGGGGTTGTTTAAGTTTCCGGCCGTAGAAATCACCAGCCGCTTTCCGTTTGGTTTGTTTCAGCGCAGCAACTACACCGAAGGTGAGCTTTCGGCCGAAGGGCTAAGCATTTTGGTTTACCCCGAAATTCGGCCGCTGGCCAAACTGCCGCTGCTCGACCGACAACCGGCCGCCCAGATGGTGCGTCCACGGGCCGGTACCGGCAACGAATTTCTGGCGCTGCGACCTTACCGGTACGGAGACTCACCCCGGCACATTCATTGGCACAGTGTGGCCCGAACCGGCCGTTTAGTCAGCAAAGAATTCGCTGACGAGTCACTGCCAGGCTTGGCGCTTGTCATCGGCCGAGAACTATCTGAAACGGACACTGACGACAGCGCTGAATACGGAAAATCAAAACACACGCCATTTGAAACAGCGGTAAAAGTCGCCGCATCGATTGGGGATTACGCCCTACGGCGCGGACACGCTTTAACGATTTTGGACGAAGATGGGCCACGCGGGGCGGTGACGGCCGACATGCTTTTACAATACTTGGCAAGGGTTGAACCAGATGCTGAACAATCGTTCGAAGAGCAAATCGGCCGGGTTCAACAAACCTACATCGCCGCCGTCTTGCCCCATCCCACCCAAAACAATATAGACCAACTGCTGGCCTTAAAACAGCGCGGCCATGAACTCTTAGCGATCCTGATTGGCGCTGAGGTTGATCACACCGCGTCCTTAGAAAACGCAGGGATCGAATGTCACAATTTGCAGGTGGGTGACGATTGGACCAAGCTGATTGGAGAAACCGCATGGGAAAACTAATCCGCTGGTATAAAAATCGAGAACCTGCCCCGGCCGAAACGTCGGCCGACCTGCGCCGCTGGCTGTTTTTAGGGATGGCGTTTGCCATCGCTGGGCTAGGGGTAACCGGCGGGATTCTGATGCTGCCGTTTGCGGCGCTGGCCTTGGTCATTTTGTGGTTCGGTCACAGATATGCCAGCAGCCAATGTGAAGATCCCAATCCGAAAGTAAAACGACGGGTGTTTATCGCCATTCATATCGCGTTTGTCTACATGCTTGTCGGTATCAGCGTTGGGCTGCCGTATCCGCAGGCGCAAATGGCGATGTTTGGCATGGCGATTATCAGCTGGGAAATGATCAACCGGGGAAATATGTACACCGGCTGGCTGTTTGTGCTGGCCAATCTACATGTCACCGCTACGCTCAGCCGAGGATTGATTTTCTTTGGTCCCCTGCTGGTGGTCGGCAGCTGTTTTCTAGCATTTTTATGGGTCGTCGAACGGGTCGATGCAGCGGCCGATGGATATCAGCCGGTAACACCGTCTCAGACAGCAAAAGCTCAAGTTACAAACCAACCCCAATGGCGTTGGGGGGCTGTTTTTGGCGGGATGGCATTTGCGATCGGCCTGGTTGCCTTCGTTTTGATTCCCCGCTTTGCCGGAGCACCGATCGTTCCCCCCTTCACCTTACGCCTGCCGATCCAAGGGGGGCCGCAGGGGCAAATCATTAATCCGGCGGTGCCGCTGGTGCAGTTAGAAGGGACCAACAACAGCACGGGTGAGTATTATCACGGCTTTGACAGTCGGCTTGATCTCAGCTACCGAGGTGGGCTGAGCACCGCCACGATGATGTACGTGCGCAGCCCCGGCCGCAGCTATTGGCGCAGCCACGCGTACGACTTTTACGACGGCCGGTCATGGACCCAGTCGGCCGGTGATGCGGTAGACGTGATTACCCGCCCAGTAACCGATGTCAGTTTTGCGCTAACGGACAACCCACCCCAAGGGGCGCAGTTTACACAGACGTTTTACGTCGTCAATGACCTGCCGAACATCGCATTTGTCGGTGGCACACCGATCGAACTATTTATTCCGGCCGAGCAGATCGCCATCGACAGCACGGGGGGCATTCGCTTGGCGGAAACGCTCGAATCCGGCATGACCTATTCGGTTCGCTCTGTTGTGCCCACGTTTAACCCAGACCTATTGCGAGCCAGCGGCCAAAATTACCCGGCCGACATTCGCGAAAAATATCTGCAGTTACCAGAAACGGTTACCCAACGCACGGTCGACTTAGCGGCCGACCTAATCGCACCGCACAACAATGTTTTTGATCAAATTAAAGCGATCGAGGCCCATCTGCTCACCAGCTATCCGTATGACTTTTTCCCGCCGCCGCAAAAGCCCGATACAGACTCTGTAGACCAATTTTTGTTTGTAGACCAAACGGGGTACTGCGAGCATTATGTCTCCGCCATGGTCGTTATGCTCCGTTCGCAGGGGATTCCGGCCCGACTGGTGTCTGGGTTCGGCTCCGGCCGGTACGATATGGTTAACAATTTATTCGAGGTACGGGCACTCGATGCACACGCCTGGGTTGAAGTCTACTTCCCAGAATATGGCTGGGTGCCTTTTGAACCCACGCCTGGCTGGGACGGATCGCCGCAGATTACCGGCGTTAATAGCTGGCTCTTTTCCGGTTTAGCTGGTGCGATTAATTTGCCCGCCATCCCATTTGGGGCGATTGCTTCTGGGGCTGTAGCGGCGTTTTCAGTCGTCATGACACCCCTCATCGTCATCGCTCTTTTGGTGGGATTGTTTTTTGCAGGCCGTTGGTTGTGGGGTAAATATCAAGATTATTTGGCGACTCGGCCGCCCGCCTACTCAACCCTGTCAGATGCCCCGAATCGGAGTCGCGGGCAGATTTTGACCCGCTATCGCAAAATCCAGCGACAGCGCAATGCGTTACGACAGCCACAGCAGACGACGCACGACCACGCGGCCGTGCATGATGATTTTGACACCATCGCAGACCTAGTTGATATCGCCGCCTACCGGCCGGAACCGCCGACGGACGATGAGGTCAAACAAGCGCTACCGTTCGATTAATTTCGGCTAGGCCGATTCTCTAAACGGGTCAACCAATAGTGCACATCGAAATTATCGTCCCCGGTTAAATAGCGCCACATCCGTACCCGATTGACGATTTCTAGACGGCCGGTCGCATATTCCAGCCACGGCTGCTGTTTGGCCAAAATCACCTGAATATCGTTCGGATCAACCGGTCCGGCAAAAATCTCACGATGTGCTGCATAATCCTCTTCCAGATCATCGGTATTCCACAGTCGCTGCTGCGGTTCGGCCGGGTTTAAGCGTACTTTGAACATGTAACGTCGCTGGTCTGTTTTGTTTTGGCGGCCACAGTGCCAAATACCATGGTGCAAAATTAAAATCGACCCGGCCGGGCATACCATCGGCAGTTGCCCCACCATGTTTTGGTATCCGGCGATGTCCATTTCGTTCACCCGCCGAAAGTGGCTGCCGGGCAACACCAACGTCCCCCCCATTTCCAGCGGCACTTCATGGGGAAAGTACATGATCTGAATATCAAAATCTTCCCAACGGGTATCGATAATCGAATCAGCATGCAGCCCCTGCGCTTTCCCTTCAAGCGGTTCGCGCACATGCACGGCATCATGATCAAAGAGCGGATCTGCCCCGACCAAGCTGTGAATCATCCCCCGAATTTCAGGCATGTCTAACATCTGCTTGATCGCAGATCCTGTGTAACATTGGCTTAAGGGTGTCCCGGCGGGAGCCCCTTTGATCGTTCCTGCATCAATTTCAGCCATCACCGCTTGGTTAATCTCGTCGGGCACCAATCCATCAAAACGCAAATAGCCGTCGGCCACAAAGTGGGCCATTTGGCGTGAGTCTAGCAAATAGTTTCGGTCAATTGTTTTCATCGGTTTATTTCCCTATAGCTCTTACGCACACCAAGCTTGAAATGCTGTTGCCCTTCGACAAGCTCAGGGGCGAAAAGTCCACTCTATTTTTCTGCCATCTTTTCAAACACAAACTGATACTTCATAAACGATGTGGTGTATTCTTCCCCAGGATACGGTGGAATCAGGGTCGGGAATTGAATCGCCCGCCACCCATCTTTCAGTGCATCTAAACCGGTGGGATACGGGGGCTCTAGACTGTCACCGGTTGTATGTGCTTCGCGGCCGGTGCCGTCGTACATCGCCCAGCCGCGTACTTCGCTATCAAGTGCGGAAGAAGCCAAATACAGAACAAGGATTTGTTGATACTTTTGGGTCATTTCCTGAAATATTAGCGGTGTTCGGCCGATTCGACTAATAAATGACTGTCGCCTTTACGAATATCAAAAGCTATTGATCTTCTTGGATAAAAACAAAATCATCAAACCGGACCTCAAACCAATCGTCCAAGGGTAAAGTAATTAATCCCACTCGGTGAGGAGACTCACCAACATACGAATCACTAAAGTCTGAAAAAGGTGCTAAAGGCTGGCCATTTAAACTAGTCACCTTTAACCTAATATGTCCAAATCTTCGGTGCACTTGAAATTTATAACTACCTTTTTCTTCCAAAGGTACATTTCGCACCTCATTTAGGATTCTTAATCTGCCATCTTCAGGATTTACATCGATATACCAGACAACACCAAAATCAGGGAAGATGAGGAACCCTTTGAAATAATCAAATGTGTCATCTACTTCGAATAACAAGCCGTACCCTCCCCTTGGATCGGAGATTTTCCTACCATCTACTTGCATTGTATATTGATTAGCGAGAAAACTTTGGCGAACCGCACCCAGAAGATTGGCATTCTTATTTACAATTGCATACTCACTACCTACATATCGATATTCAATATTATCGCTGTTAAAAATCGGCCAGCCAGATGCTGGATCATCAAAATCATCAAAGAAGCTTTTGTAAACTGTGTATCGATTAAATAAACTCGGTAAATATGCAAATGCGATCTTTTGCGAGTGGTAATAGATATTCGGACCTATAATCAGGTCAGGAAATCCATCCGCATTCACATCATTTAACAGAAACGGTGAGAATCTATTTGATGCAGGTAGACTTTCTTCCAAAGTTCTGACCACACCTAAATTAGCATCTAAAAAGAATATCCCAAGATTTTCGCGACCTGCAGCGATCATCTCTATTTCGCCATCCAAATTAATATCACCAAAAGTTACAGCTCGAATATCCCAATCTAAACCATCTAGCAAAACAGGTTCAGCAAAAGCACCAGTCTCGGCCTGCAACCAAACAGCAATTATTCTTTGTGCTTCAATCCATGCATCAACTTCATTATCATAGTATGCGCTCAAAGATAAAGCCGTAATTATGTCAGTCCTTCCATCTTGGTTTACATCGTCAAAATCCAACACCTCTGAGATTGTTTCACTTTGAACATTACCAAGGGGAAGAGTAATAGATACCGTTGTTGTAAGCGTATCGCTTACAAACTGATTGATCGCTAGTTCAAAGATTGGAGCACGCATACCATCCCCGTTTTCGTTGAGATTCGTCTCCGCAAACACAATCTTCGTAGCATCGTTTCCTACCAAATCGAGATCAGCCTTTTCAATAAGAAAATCAATGCTGAAAAGTTCCGGCAGAGGTGTGCTCATGACTTCATTAGGCAAATAGCCACCGACCCCATCGCTTTTTAATATAAACCACGTCGGAGGGTTATTGCCGGCAAGATTAATCAACATAACAACATCGTCAAATCCGTCGTTATTAACATCAATGGCTTCCATTTGGTGAATCCTATATTGAAGGTCATTCATCGTTTCAGAGAAAGCCACACCTTTAGATTCAGGCAAGCTATTTTCCTGCTGTAATGAAAACTGAAATCCGGAAAAAAACGGATCGTTTACAGTATAAACAATATCTAGCAGTCCATCGTTATTAAAGTCTCCAGCTGCCCATCTAGAATGATCAATATAAATTTGTTGAGCTTCCGAAAATGTACCTCCAGGCTGTTGATAGTAGCTATTCAAAGCAGTTCCTCCTGATGAGGTCTCGAATATAAAATCAAGTAAACCATCGCTATTCAAGTCAACAGCCTGCCCATGCCAAAAAAAAGGATCATAAGCCATATCGATGCTGCTTCGTTCTCCCAAATATGGCTGTGACGTGATTTGATTGACGCCTACAGGGGCTGAATTGGCTTCTTGTTCAAACTCACTTAAATCAATATAAATATCTTCATGAGTCAAGGCTTCGAGCTCTGGCACAGATGTTTGAAAGACTGGTTCCAACTCGTTTAATGCTTCAAAATCAAGAGGTCGTGTATGCACTCCGTCAGGCAGTACTTCATCAATCTGCGCGGCCGTCGGAATGCCTGAAAACAATGTCAGCAGTATTAGCATGCTGCATACAGAAGCAAATAGAACTTTTAGCGAATTTTTCATTGTAAAGTGATTCCTATGTCAAAAAATCAGATTCGTGGATTTGGCATGGCTCGATAAAGGCCCACTTTATGAAGCTCCAGCCGCTTTCTGATTAAAACTCTAGATTCCTCAATTAGAACAAAAACAAAATCTAAAAACAAATTAAGAAGTACTCATGTAACTGCACAGGCCCCCTTTTTCTCGATCATTTAATTTAAGCCCGTTGGCACAAAATACTGATTGGCTTCAAGGTCATCAAACACAAACTCCCGGCCGTCTGCGAGCCTAACCCGCAGGCTCAGCCCATCTTCAAATTGACCGACACCAAAATGGAAACGAGGATCTTCAGACGCTAGATAACTTGACCCTGCCAGATATTCCCGCACAAGCACAGTCCCATCCGGCAGCGTGAGCTCTACGGTACATCCTGGGGTGATGGTTGGGATCGAAACCCCAAACCAGTTATTTTGATTAACTTGGTTTTCTAACAAAATGAGCGCTCCGCCGATCGTGTTGATCGCCACATCGACATCCCCGTCGTTATCATAGTCGGCCGCAGCGCTGCCGCGCGCCATCTTTGCCCCCAAACGATCATGCCCCAATCCTGCTGGCTGGGTCCATTCCCGAAACTGATTCGGTTTCCCTTCGGCCAATCGATTGCCGTACAGCCGCACCAATTGGGCGTCTTCAGTCGGGTTTGTAATCGGCACATGCCCATTGACCACCAGCAAATCTTGATCGGTATCATGGTCAAAATCGACCCAAGCGGTCCCCCAACCGGTGATATTATTTCCTAAGCCAGCAATGCCGATCTTAAACGTACTGTAGCGAAATTCTAGCTCCCCTTTCTCACCAACTTCATTTCGGTAAAGGGCATTCAACTCCGTATCCCAATTGGTGACCAGCAGGTCAAACTGCCCGTCGTTGTCATAGTCCCCTGTCGCAATCCCCATGCCGCTACCCGAATCATTGGTGCCAGAAGATTGACTCACATCGATCAACTGAAAGCCGATGTCTGACCCATCCGCTTCATTGAGATACATCCGGTTTGGATGGCCGTCATTGGCGATATACAGGTCTAAATCCCCATCTTGATCTAGGTCGCTCATGATTGAGCCTAGCCCCCGTTCTTCACGGCTTAAACCGAGTTCGTCTGTCACTTCTCGGAAGGTACTGTCACCGTTGTTTAGGTAAAAGTGATCCTTTAACCCATAAAAGTCTTGCGGAAATGCCCCGACCGGATTTTCAACCTTATTTTCTAAATTGATATAGGCGGCCACAAACAGGTCGGGCCAACCGTCCCCGTTCATGTCCCCAACGCTAACGGCCGAATTCCATTCCGCCAGCTCCGGTTCGAGTGGTCCGGCAACCCCGGCCGCCACAGCCCCTTCCAGGAACGTTCCATCCCCTTGATTCCACAGCAAATGATTGGGTCCATCGGCCGTCACAAAGATATCGGTCCAGCCGTCTGAATTGAGATCGGCCGCCACACAACCATTCCCCCGTATTGCCAGCCCTGTTTGCGAGTTCAAAGTCGCTTTTATAAACCGGCCAGATTTGTTGTGATAAAGCTGATTCTGCGGCAAACGTCCTTCGCCTGCCCAATACCCTCGTTCGGCCAGCGCGTGACTGTTTACCACGTATAAATCGAGCCAGCCGTCATTGTTGTAGTCCAACCAGCACAAACCGCCACCCATCATCGCAATCGGATCGGCCGAAATCTTTCCAGTCACAAACGCCCCATGAGTAAAATCTAGCCCAACATCGCTGGCAACATCGACAAGCTGAATCGGGAAACTCGGTTCAGGCTCTGGCAATTGCACGCCGGTCTCCTCGATGGTTTCTCCTAGCATTTCAAGGATCGAAGTCGCCGGTACAAGGCTGTGCGGTTCCGTGATCTTGATCACCCGGCCGGCAAATATTTCGGTCACCAGTAAACTTCCATCACGATCAAATTCAATCGCACCGGGGTAATTTAAATCTTTCAGGATGAGTTCTGGCTGGCCATTTGCGTCTAGGCGGCTAAGACGGCCGCTGTGGGGCAAATAATCTTGCCCTTTAAAACAGTCTCCACCGTCTGCAAATCGGGCAAACTCCAATAACCAGATCGTTCCATCGGCCGCTTGGGTCACATCGATCGGCATACTCAACCCATCCACAACGGTTCTCTGGTTCCGCTGGGTGTCGATCGCGACCAGTTGCCCCCCTGTGGCTGGGTAAGGGCAACCGCTGGTTAGTGTCACAAAATATTCGCCCCCGACCTGTTCGATTCCGGTCGGCACCGGGTCGATGCGCGTTTTGCCATCCCCCGGATTGATCAACATGTCAAAACGATGAAAGAAGCGCGTTTTCCCGGCGACCGTCATCGTAGCAACCCCGTTGTCGGTGGCGTCGGTCACAATCGGAAACCCACTGTCGTCAAACACCAAATCAAACGGATTCCGCAGTTGGACCGCATTGAGCGGCACCATCGCTTGACCTAAATCTGAAGGGGAAAATGGTTCAGCGGGCAAACTTAATTCGGCCGTCGCATCTAATGGCAAGGTGTACAGTGCGCCTAAATTAAAATGGCTTGTGTACACTTTGCCTTCGTGCCACTTCGCAAAGGGGGCGCCAGACAGATCCCCCGCATCACGGCCGCTGGGCAAGCCGGAAATCAGTCGGCCGGATGTCCCATCCGCCAGCATCAAGGTCACTCCAGAGCTTGTATCTTTCTCGCCTGTCCCTTCTTCCGCAATCAGCAGCCCCCCATTGGGCAAAGGGTCTAACCCGACGGGATTGATCAATCCGTCGATCACAATTTCGGCCGCTGGCACCTTCGTTTCTAGGGTTTCTGTGTCATCTTCCGCAATAGGAACGTCGATAGGTTCATTCGAGCAGGCAATACCCAAAAACAAACAGAAGATTAAACAAATGAAGGTTATTTTTATACGCATAAATTCGTCTATTTCGTCATTAATCAACGTAGGGGCGATCACATTTCTCTGCGGATCTTTTCAAAACACAATCAACTGAACAGAAATGTGTCGCCCCGAAATGGGAATTTTTTCGTTTAATGATCGATTCGGCGCGGGCGACACATTCGCACATCTATCCGCAGTTTAAAGCAGTTATTGTCAGCAAATGTGATAGCCCCTACCAGATATTTCGTTTTACCGTTGTAACAATAAATCCGGCCGATCGCTAATGATCCCATCTACACCCATTTCTATCAGCTCTTCCATTGTGGCGACATCGTTCACCGTCCACGGAATCACTTTTAACCCCAAACCTTGCGCTTCTGCCAATAATTCAGGGGTTAAATCTTTGGCACGAGGAGACCAGATATCAAATTTATAGCCGTTATACACTTTTACTTTCGCCTCGCCCGCTGTGGTTAGCGCGGCCAAACGTATGTCTGGGTCGATGGCGCGGATCACCTGCAACGAGCGATGGTCAAAGCTCTGGATCACAACCCGATCTTCAAGCC
>JAHDEB010000053.1:2815-31936 GCA_020629055.1 Chloroflexota bacterium | reverse complement strand
GTTTGCGGGCCTTTTTACGGTCCGGCCGGGAATTGACCGCCCCCCACGACTTCACCATTTTCTATAAACCCTATCCCTGAATCAACCAACTCATTTCCATAGCTATCTGTCACCCGAAACGTATACGGGCCGGTCCCCATGCCAGGATTAGACTGTACAAAATAGTTGTACGATGTGCGTGACACCAACACCCATTGGTTGGCCTCATTTAAATATTCAAACTTAGCAATCGGATTTCTATGGTTGCGCACCTGCACCGCCGTCCACCATTGATTGCTCCCATCTTTAAATTGATAAACGATCGGCGTTGTTAGCGATGGGCTGACAACCTGCCACTGAATCGGGACACGCCCTAATCTGATTTCATCAATTTGGGCAAAGGCTTCTCGACTCAAATCTAAATGCCCCGCTTTGCATTCAGGGCATAAATCGACAATGCGCACCATCACAGTGCCTAAAGCACCTGTGACTTGCACATAAGAGCCGCACACGGCCGCATTGTTAAACTCCTCTGCGTTCATCGCAGCCACCATCAGGTCATCAGGGGATGGGGCGAACGAGCAGGCACCAGCCCCGGTTGCATTGTAGTAGGTGGCGATCCCTGTATGAACAGGGTTGGTATTGGCGCTTGGTTTGACGATCAACGGCAGCCAAACCTCATATGGCATATCCTGCCCATGCACCTGTGGCATCCCAAACAATATCGACAGCAGCAGTGAAAAAAGGATGGTGTAAACCGATCGCTTGAGAAAATTTAACCCGGTCATTTTTTCCATTTGAATCACCTGCTGATCTAATTTATTCGAGAGGGAACGTTTGATTGACAATGCCCCGCTTTTTAAGATGAGCCTCGATGACATCATGGTACGCAAACAAAGCCGGTACCCCGCCTGAATGAAGCATCACAATCGTTGACCCGGCCGGCCAGCGGCCTGCTGCATGGTGGGCAAGCAGCCCAGACATCACTTTACCTGAATAAACCGGGTCGAGCAGAATACCTTCGGCCGAACCCAACTTTATAATCGCATCCAAACATGCCTCTGTTGGGTCACCATATTCCCGGCCGATAAAGTTCGCATGAATTTCGTATTCTCCACGATCCCGAGATAGGTCGCAGTCTAACAAGTTACACAACGCCCCCCACCAAGTTTCCAAATTGTCTCGACAGGTCGCCTCGTCTCGGTTCACACTAATGCCAATCACAGGGCAATTAACCCCCATCTCGCGCAGGGTTAGCAAGGTTGCTGTAAATATCCCCCCCGTGCCGCACGGTACATAAAACGCGTCTAATTCTTGCCCCCGTTGTGGCAATTGGCTCAGGGTTTCTAATGTGCCGCGGATATAGCCCAAGCAGCTGTGCGGCGTGGTACCGCTGATCGGAATGTAGTGCGGCCGTTTGCCCGCAGCACGGAGCTGCTTGCACACCGTCAGTACACTCTCTTCTAAATCCCAATGGTCGGCCACATCCACAATCTCAACTTGTGCCCCCATCAAATAGACAGACAGCAAATTGCCTTGAATTTTAGCCCACTGATCGCGGCTAAGAACAACCACACACTCCATGCCAACTTTACGCGCGGCCGCCGTGGTCAGCCGTGCATGGTTGCTCTGCATACTGCCGCAGGTCACAAGCGTGTCCGCCCCGGCCAAACGGGCTTGGGCGATTTCATACTCTAGTTTGCGTGGCTTATCACCACCCAAGGTCAAGTCTGTTAAATCATCCCGCTTCAAATAGAGGTTGAGCCCCAATTGATCACCAAGCTTGGGTAACATGTCCAACGGGGTAGGTGTCCGCGTTAGGTTTTCACGCGGGTATTGCTCAAGCGTTGCTTGCAGATGGTTCATCAAGTGCCTCTTTGTGACTCAATTCATGTTTCGCGCTCTAAACAAGAAAAGTCTAAATCGCCTCTGGAAGAAGTGCCTTGATTTTTGAAGACTTTTCTTGTTTTTGAAACGAGCGCGCATTAACTCAGCTAATTATTCAAGCCGGCTCCATGGGTCAACCGCATCAACTCGGGTTTATCTTGGCCGCTTCGGATAAGAGCCAAGGCTCTAATGCCGTAATATTTTCACTAAGGCGAGCACCCGCCACAATCGGTAGCCACTGTTCATATTCGTCTCGGCCGCTGCCGCGTAACTCGAAATAACGATCTAAATATTGAGCTTGACACGTTCGCACCAAATTTTCAAAGTCAGGATCAGGGGTCTCATTGCCGGTAATCCCGCCTAAAAAGAGAATGGTCGAGCGGGCAACATCAGCCAATGGATTGCCAAAAGTGCAGTCGTTCCAATCGACCGCCACATCGCCTGCTCCGTCTGGACCCACCACAACATTTCCGGGGTGAAAGTCGCCATGACATACAGATCGGCCGATTGGCATCTGTTCTAGTTTGGCTAACAAAGCGGTTTTTAGCGAATCAGACAACGCCGTCGCTTCCCGAATTTTGTGTGCCAGCTTCGGATGCTGCTCTGGTATATCCGGTTGGTCTGTTAAAGCATGCATACGAATCTGCATCTCGGCCAAACGCTGTGCTAAATTGGCAGAAAGTTCCGGCCGCTGCTTTAACAACGCCAGCATATTTTCACCATAAACGCGCTCCATAATCAGTCCGTTACGACCGTTGACCTCTATCAGTTCACCCACTTTTGGAATCGGGAAGTCAAGCGATTGAAGGGCACGTGTACGCTCCGCCTCCCCTTCAATCCACGGCCGTAAAAACCAATCGTGATACAGCTTAACCACCGTCTGATCATCTTGCCAAGCATGAATATCAGCCGTGCGGCCCTGAGCCACGAGCTCGCCTAATTGTTTGTCCAACATTGAATATCTCCTGAGTTTGGTGAAAAATTGAGGTGGGGATTATAAGTTTCGAACTGCCAATCGCAAATTTGAGTCGCAAACGCTAAACTTCTTGATCGTTTATACAGTCGTCTTCACAAGGAGTGATACGGTTTGAAAAATTCAGTTATCGGATTCAGCATATCGCTTTGTTTACTGGTACTCTTCTTTGGTAGCAACCATCCAGCGTCCACCCAAAATGATTTACTAGCCAACCCTAGCTTTGAGGATTCTTATACGGGCGGCGTAGCTAAAGGTTGGTCTGCTTGGCACTATGACAGCATGGCAAAAAAAGATTGCTCGGCCGAAGTTTATTATACACAACCGGTCTGGAGCGCAGAGCTAGCCTCGAGGTCTCTAATTTTAGATGGGGTTCGCTCGCAGCATGTTGGCAATCAATGGGACACGTGGCGTGGGGGCGTTTCTCAATCGGTGGATGGGGTAACGGTGGGAGAAACGTATCGATTTAAAGCAAGTATGATCGGCCGGGTATCAAACAACCAATGGCCGGCTGCTTCAGATCCTGACGGTTTTATAAACGGCCGGGTTGGCATCGACCCTAGCGGTGGTTCTGATTTTGCCGCAGCGTCAGTTGCGTGGGGTGATGCAATTGTCCCGCGTGATAGTTGGCAAACAGCTACGGTTCAAACGGTAGCAACCAGCACCAGCATAACTGTTTTTGTAGAGGCAGACTTTGGCGCTATCGACAATTGTTATCCACATCTCGATATGTGGTTTGACAGTGCGTCGTTGGTAGCAGGGGAACGTCCGATATTGAATCGACAAATCTATCTTCCAGTTCTCAACAAGTAGGGCTAAATGTTATCGAGCGGTGGTGGTGTTCGTATCAAGGTGCCACGCGGATATTATTCAAGTGCGGTTTGTAAATCGCTCATCATGTCTCAATTAGCCATCGGTTGTTAATACAACGACATCAATAATTGCAATAAATAAGCTGTAGTTTCTAGGAAAAGGACCGCCGCCTAGCAATTTATTTAACGACAAGATCGGGTAACGCCACAGTTGTCTCGCTTGTAGCGTCAATCGCCAGCCTTTTATTGGTGATGCGGTCATACACCCCAACAAGCGTCTCATATTCCCCTAAATCAACCTCTCCACCGATATAGATTTGGTGTACCTGGACGATCATATCCCCCGCTTCCCAATCCCACGAAGGCGCATCGAGCCGATCCGCTTGGGCCAAAATAGTCCCATCCGGCCGCAGCACGTGCACAAACAGATTGGTGTCAGCCAACCCGACATACGGAATGGTTGCCCCTAATCGATTCGGGTCTACTACCGTCCAAACGGTCAACAGTTCCGCCACACCGTTGGGTGGCACCGTCTCCGCCAACCAGCGTGCCTCATTTAAAGTGATAGCCCCATTAAAGTCAGCGATCAAGCCCGCTTGGTCAATCGGCCGTCTTAGATTATATCGGGTCCAATACGGGTCAAGATCATCCGGCCGCATATCTGAACGCTGGGAATCAAGGATCCATTCTTGAAACTGCGGGTGCAGATCGGCCGATGATGGGGCCAACACAACCAACTCGTTAACTTCGGCCTGGTAGATTAAGGCAAAGCGACCATCCGCCCAACGGACATCCTCCAGCTCGCCCCGCCCAACAACGATTTCTGCAATCGTCGGGTCATGCGCATGGCCGGGCAAGACGGATGAGATCATACGCCCTTGATCCGGCCCAACATCTGGCAGTTCTGCTAGCCCAGCGATTAAAGTGCTTTGGTAAGCCGCCCGCACATCGGGCCGCTGTCCCCAATCTGCAAAATAGGCCGGTATAGAAAAAACAGCTGCAGACAAAACCCAAACGAGCATCAAACTGTAACGCACGCCCCATTCAAACGGTTTCCCGTCTATCTTTAGCAGCTTAACCAAGTTGCTGTTAAAAAAGCAGATGCCCAACGCCGCTAGCAGGTAGATCGGGACCAATGCCCCGATACTGCGCGTTGTGGCCGCAGTTGGGCCGGTAATCAAGGATGGCGCAAGCCCAACCCCGATCCACAGGATCAACAAAGTGTATTTGGGCGTACGCCATCGGAAAAGCGCCTTCAACAACCCGATCCCCAAAAAGATGGCGGTTAAAGGTGCCAAAGTCGGTTTACCCGGAATGTTGTACGCCAAAAACCGGTCCCCAGCACCTGGCCAAAACAGCCCCAAGACTGTACGCCACACATTTTGAACGATCGGGCCAATTTCCCCTGAGCGCAGGGCCAACAACGGGCCGTCTAACATCTCGAGCCGGGTTTCTAGCCCCGGGTTGTTTTGCAAATAGACAAACAAAGGGGCGCTGAGCAGCAACCCACCGACTACGGCCGGTGTTGCACCCAGCCAAAAGCGGCCGGCAGCTTTTAGGTTTATCAGCAACAGGTATAGGCCAAATGCCGGAATAAAGACCCATAACACGCGGGCGGCGATATAAGTGTGCAGCATCAACCCGATCAACACCGCGATACCGGCGATGGGCCATCGTATTTGTCTAAAAAAAGATTTTATCGGCTGCTCTTTTTCAGCTTCGATCCAAATTTTGTAGGTGGCTGCCGCTAGCCCGATCGTAATCAATGGCAAAAGACCAGATCTTAGCGCCTGTCTGGATGCAACCAGCGGCCACCAGCCAACCGCCAAAATCGCCAACGTCAGCAAAGCCACATTCCGGCCGAAAAGCCGGTCGGCCCATCGATAAACGGCCGCATGACAAACTGTCATCCCTACAGGAATCAACAATCGAAGAGAAAATATAGATACGCCCAGAAGTCGCATCCAACCGGCTAACAAATAGGCGTACAGAGGTTCGCGGCCGTACCCTAACGGAAAATAATAGCGAAAAAATCCTGACAGAACCTCGATCGCTTCATGGCCGTGATTGGCTTCATCGTGGGTTAGTCCTGGTGGCAGGCTATCGAGTTGGGATACACGTAACGCAAATGCAAAAAGCAGCAGGCAATAGGCGATGGCATGTCGAGTATTGAAACGTTTGGAGATCATGCGGGTCGGTCACTGTTCAGCGGGTCAGTGGGTTTTTGTTCACCGACCTACAGACCTACCGATTATTGATTCACCTTTTTGCGGGCAACAGCAAATACTTCTCGCTCGAAAAACCAGCGAAAAGGAGGGACATCGAATGCCAATTTTCGCAATCCAGCCATCATAAAGTTTTCTTGCCGGTTTTGGGGTGGTGAGTCGAGCCAGACCTTTCCATTAAAACCGGCCGCTTGTAATGCGCGGTCCATGCTCCACAAATCTTGCTCGTTGACGTGTACGTGCTGATTAACCGGCGTGATAGCGCGAGGGTCTTTAGGATAGGCAGCACCTTGCCCCATAACTGTGCGTACCATGCGCACAATCGGATAAGCGTATTGGTCGTATGCTTTGTTTGGAGCGGTGTGAATAATGAACATCCCGTCATCTTTTAACACACGGCCGACTTCAAGCATCGCTTCATGTAGTTCCCAAGGGTGTAAATGTTCAACCACATCAAACATCAACACGCGATCGAAATATTTATTGGGGAATGGCAGTTTCTTTGCATCTGAGCGACAAGCACCGGCCACAATTTTCGGGTCATCGTCCGACCTGGCATCGATTTCTGCCTGAATCACATCACGCGTCATCCGTGTGGCAACTTCGGCGTAATCCATCCCATAAGCCTCGATACCCAACGCCATGCAATGGCGCAAGATTTCGCCCCGACCACATCCCACGTCTAGCACGGTCATCCCCGGCTCAACTTCAGCCACTTTAAACGCATCGTTCAATCGGCGTGATAAATGCGCCCCTTCAGATGCGGTAAATTCTTCAAACCCTTCGCAAGCGGTTAAAAAATATTCTTCTGTATATAAAGTTGATGGAAGTGGTTTTTGATCCACCTGACCGTTTTTATTCTGTGCCATAATTGTGGCGATTATAGCAAATACTATTCGCAGGCGGCATCCTTTGATGAAGGTCCCTTACGCACCCGCAGGGTTTGCGTACAGAAAATGTGGGTCAGTTGGCCTAATTTAACTAAAAAAATGACGGGGTGTGTAGGTAGGCTTGGCGTTTTTCTAAAAGTAACGGGTTGAAAGGCTTTGGCGATGCTGACTACAAATCTTTAATATGCTTCGCGGGAACGCCGCCCACAACAATGTTTGGGGCGACGTCTTTTGAAACGACCGATCCGGCCGCAACCACAGCACCGTGCCCAATTGTGACACCTGGCAATACAATCGCACCAGCCCCGATCCATGCACCCGCATGCACAATAATCGGTTCACCCGATAGCATTCCGCCCCGTTGTGAAGGATCGCTTATATCATGCTTACTTGTGATTAGCATTACCCGATGCCCCATGTAGACATTGTTCTCAACAGTAATCGTCTCGGCTAAATCAAAAACACATTCGATATTAACAAAACAATCTTTCCCAAATGACAGCTTCGAGGTCGCTTGAGGTCCGCCAGAAATAACCGGAATATCCATAAAGACAGAGGCTGATCCCACTTTGATCCCACCCATCTTTAAAAATTTTCGTCGCAACCGCAAAAAAGCATTGTCGGGTAACAACCGGCCGCAAAACCGAAAAATAATGAAGCGCCAATCATGTGCAACAACATCTTCACGAACCAGTCGCTGCATGCGGCCTATTTTGCTGACTTCTTTCGTTGTTATTGACATATGTTTCGATGCTTGGGGAAAATGGCCGCTTGAATCTTCTCTGGCAATTCTACCTTCAATTGTCTAAACCAGAGTATCACATTTACCCGCAACTCATAGAATTTTGTAGGATTTTTCTAGTTCTTCACCTGCAAAACAGGCGATTTCGCACAATCACATGAACTAAAACTATGATTGCATCTTAATGCACGACAAATTATGGGAATGGATGTCTTGTTTTGATCGGCCGAAAATGAGCAAAATCACATTCGCCCTAGGCTAAATGTGTCAGATTATTTTATCGTTTCGCTCATTGTACCAGCGGGGGCAAGCTATCTGCTTGATCAATTTACGCTGAGAAACAACCTTCACAATTGTAGTAGATTTATAACACCCTCAGTGTATGCATAGACACTGTTTTGTAGGAAATTAGATTGAATAGATGCAAGAATGAAAATGCATTTTATGAGTGGGCATTGCCAGGCTGATTTTTCCGACGAGCCCGCAAGCCGACGACACGCTCTTCACCTTTAAATAAGCGGACAAAGTTCCCTCTAAGTGCATACCCTACAATCAAAGAAGTAATAATGCCCCCCACAATGTATGCAGGGGTAATCGCGACCAAGCCAGCCCACTGGCCGGTAATAGCGATCACAACAAACACCACCGGAATGATCAGCGCCATCGTCATAGATGCGACCGATGCCCAACCCACCACAAAAATCATGATCCCCATCACGATAAAGGCGATTGGAAACATAGGTGGGAAAATGGCTGAAGCCCAACCCACATTGGGTCCGGTTCCGGCGCCGCCCCCAAATCTGACAAACACCGACCAATTATGGCCGATCACAGAGAATATACCTGTTGCAACCTCTAACCATGGCAAAAAATCGGCCGAAACAAAGTTACCCAGAAACCAACGGGTTATCAGCACCGCCACAATCCCTTTTAACACATCACTAAATGCGGTCATAAAGCCGATTGTCCAGCCACCCGCCCTCAATGAGTTGGTCCCACCGGTACGGCCGCTGCCAATCTCTTGAATATCCTTTCCGCGAAAATACCAAACGTATAACTTGCCAAATGGGATCGCGCCTAAAAAATATCCGATTAAAACTGCACAAAAAATATAAAAAATGCTCATGGGGTCGTCTCGTCTTTACTGCGGTTGAAAATTGGGCAAAACATCGGCTTTTGCTCAATGAAAGATAATCGAGTTTTGAAATTGAAATCGATTCAGCCACGTACCCAGCTAAATCATCAGACTGCACCCCCTACAACCCTTTGAACGCTAAATCGTTTCCCATATCTAGCGCAAAACAGCTAATTTAGCTGTATTTCTTCATATTGGTCAGGGGCATCGGCTGGAAAAAACCACGCTCGCCATTCGGGTTTAACATGCTTAAAAGAAACAATGACATAAGCGATGTCGTACCAGCGAGCTTCACTTAAATCGGTAGCTGAAAGTTGGGAAGGGCCATTAGGATGGCTGTGGATAATCGCTAAAACATCTAGCTGACGATCTTCAGCATCTAACAAAGTGTGTATTTGATCGGCCGGCGACATGCGATACGCCACCGGGCTATGCAACACATTCTCTACCGGCTGAAACTCTGTGACCGTCCCATTTTTACCTAGCAGAAAACCGCACCCTTCTTCTGGCAGCAACGCCTGAAAAGTTTCGTTTACATGCTGGAAAACAACATCGGGGATCTGAAGAGCTTTAATCATCTGAATCGGCTAAGACATCGACGAGTATAGCATGAGGCAGTTACCGTCTATGACATTTTGTCATTTTTTCTTAAATTGATTCATTTGCGCAATAGCTTTACCCCTTCTTAAATCAGGAAGGTATCATTTCCGCATATGGCTCAGCTATTTCTATATTCTGTGATCCTCTTCATCGTCTCGGCCGTCGTTTGGTGGCTTTACCATTGGCTGTTCATTATTACTGAAGGGGTTTTCCTAGGTCCTCGTCTGGTTGTATGGCTATATGATCGCGAAGCATACCGCTATGACGATATAAAAATGTACGACATGGAAGATGAGCTGATTCTGCTGGTCGAGCCGATTTTGGGGGAATTGTCTGGGGCAAAAGAGCCGATCTTATTAGATGTCGCCGTTGGTACCGGCCGTGTACCTCTCTTTTTATTTAAAGACGGCCGCTTCACCAAAGATCTAAATGGCCGAGTCGTCGGTGTTGATGCCAGCCAAGCGATGCTCGATCTAGCCGATAAAAACCTATCAGAAGTAACCGGCCGATGTGAGCTGTTGTTAGGGTCAGCTGACGCGATCAATTTTGCAGATCGCTCGTTCGATGCCGTCTCCTGCCTCGAATCACTTGAGTTTTTCCCCAACCCAGAAAAAGCGATCGAAGAAATGATCAGAGTGCTCAAACCAGGAGGCTCGCTATTGATTACACGGCGCGCCGGTTGGGAGGCCCGTTGGTTTTTAAGCAGACATTATGATCAAAAAGAGTTTGTCGCTTTGCTAGAGAAAAAGGGGTTAACCGACGCCGTTTTGTATCAATGGCAAAATAATTATGACTTAGTCATCGGCCGCAAACCCAATGTTGATGAAGTTGTGTAAAACTACCGGCTGATCACAGCTGATTTTACTTTTACCTATGACAAGCACAACAAAAACAAACATCGATTTGCTCATCATCGGCTCGGGACCGGCCGGGACATCCACCGCACTACACCTGCTAAAGCAAGACCCGACTTGGGCCAAGCGAATGCTCATTGTAGACAAGGCGATCCACCCGCGTGAAAAACTGTGTGGGGGTGGTATTACTCACTTGGGTGAAAACGTCTTGGCCGATTTGGGATATACGATCGAACCTTCTAACGTACCGATCAAAGAAGTGCGCCTAAAATATGAAGATCGGCACTACTCGTTTCGAGGAGATCCGGTTTTCCGTATTGTGCATCGAGCGGAATTCGACCATTGGCTCGTCAAAGAAGTTGAAGCGCTTGGTGGCAACATCAGCCAAGGTGAAGGGGTGACCGATGTTGAACTGCTGGAAGATCAAGGGCATGTACAAGTTACAACCGATCGTCGGGTCATTCGGGCAAAAACAGTCATCGCAGCCGATGGATCGCGCAGCCTAGTACGTCGCAAATTAGGAATCAATGACGGTCACTATGTCGCCCGCCTGATTGAAACGTTAACCCCCGAAACAACTGAAACATCTTGGGAGTTTAAAGACGGCGTCGCCGTTTTCGACTTCACCCAAATGACTTCCCATCAATTACAGGGGTATTACTGGGACTTTCCAAGTATTGTTGAGGGCAAAACGTTTATGAACCGGGGGGTTTTTGACAGCCGTGCGCAACCTACCCGAGACAAAGCTGACCTCAAACAAACGCTGTCCGACTCTATGTCGGACCGAGAACGGGAGCTTGATTCAAAAAGCATCAAAGGGCACCCGATCCGTTGGCTCAACTTTCGCAGCACCCTTTCACGCCCCCATTTATTATTGGCCGGGGATGCGGCCGGTGCAGACCCTCTTTTTGGCGAAGGGATCGCAATCGCCCTAGCCTACGGCAAAGTCGCTGCGGCCGAAATCAACGCCGCTTTTGCCAAAAATGATTTTCGCTTCAAAAATTACAAATGGCGCATTTTTCGCAACGGGGTTCTATTTTCAGTTGTGTTACGCGTTTGGGTCGCCGGTTATGCTTATCAGCCACATAACCCTGGCTATATTCGCATCGGCTGGTCTATCGCTCGCTTTGTCTTGCGATTAACCCCCTGGAGCCGCCCCAATTTTGTCCCCGTTCGAAAACCTACGGCAAATGGGTAAAAAAAAAGCCCCCGCTCAAAAGAGCAAGGGCATTTATCAGCTAACACCTACACGACCGTGGTTACGATGTGTGACTGTGATGAATGGATGTGACGAGACTGTGTGATGTGACCTGTGAAGGGTGTTTCGAGACTGGATGTTTCGATGAGGTCGTACGAGTCTTAACTGATAAAGGAATTGTAGGGGAGTTTCAGACAGTGATATATGCGTAAAAATACGTAATTTTGAAATTGACCCATTTTGAAAGAAAATCCGGTTAGTCTTTATCGGATACCACTTGCCCTTTGCAAGATGATCAGGGCAGACAGGAAAAAAAGAGTAAGAAACTATTTTTTGTCCTGCACATCTTGTTGGCTATCTCAAAACAGCTTCTTTTCGATAGAGTCTATTCTTATTTGGGTGATCAATTTAATTCGCCTTCACAGCATTTGATAAATCTCCCATCTGCCCCCTGCAACGACTTCGTGTATTTACCGTGTAACATTTACGCTGTACGGACGATCTTCATGTTCGTCTTAAGGTAGGTATGTGACCATCATTTCTACCGCATCTGGTCATCAAGCAAAATGAAACCAATTGCTATTCAAGCGAACAATCTAACAAAGCGCTATCCGGCCGATTCCGGCTGGTTTTCAAAAGCGGCTCAAACTCAACCATCGGTTGAATCAGTCTCCTTAACTGTAAATCGGGGGGAGATTTTTGGGCTAATTGGTTCAAATGGGGCGGGAAAAACAACATTGGCAAAAATGTTGTGCACGTTAATTGCACCGTCATCTGGCAGTGCAACCGTTGCAGGCATACCTCTTGATCTGGAACACGGCTCTGAAATTCGCAACCGTGTCGGGTTAGTCGTCGCCGACGAGCGCAGTTTTTACTGGCGCTTAACCGGCCGACAAAACTTACTTTTCTTTGCAGCACTGTACGGCGTTTTTGGTAGCGCCGCTCAATCACGCACAGACGAGTTGCTTCAAGCGGTCGGTTTACAACACGCGGCCGAACAACGCTTCGACCGCTATTCAAGCGGCATGAAACAACGTTTAGCCATTGCAAGAGGTTTACTTCATCAGCCTGAGATTCTTTTTTTAGATGAACCAGGACGAAGTCTGGATCAAGATTCAAAAAATCAGATTCATGAACTCCTCTTAGATCTGAACCAAAACAAAGCAACAACCATTTTTCTGATTACGCATGACCAGCCAGAAGCGGAAAAACTATGTACACAAATTAAGAAAATGAAAGCCGGGAAACTCATCGACCTCGACTAACATCCCGCCCTAATCTTGTTTTGAACACCGCCGCCTCAATGTTCTAATCCCCTCAAAACATAAAGGGTAACGCCATTCTCCAATGTCGCTTCCATCATCCCCAGCTTGATACAGCTCGTGCGACTCATTCTCTCAATTTGCAAAGTCCTTATGCAAACGGCCGTGCGCAATCTCTGATGTTGCAGGAATGTTTTTAAAGTTTCAAGAATATGGAAGATCAAAATCCTCGACGAGAACTCCTTAAAGGTGGGCTTGCCACGCTGGGCGGCTGGCTAGCATCTCCTTTAATTCCAAAAAAACAATCTGAGAGGAGCTTACAAACATCATCCCCTTTAGTCACGAATGACATCGCCTACGTATGGTCGGGTGCGTTGACCCACTCTTCTATTAAGATCAACGTCAGTATGAAGTACAGCAGCAAGGTACAAATCTTGTATCAAGATGAAAGTGGGTCTGAATTACTGACCGAGCCGCTCGATCTACTTGACCGCTCATCACAGACAAACAATATCGCGTCATTTACCCTAAATGATTTAAAACCAGACATGACCTACTTATATTGGGTTGTGAGCAACGGCGTTATTCTTAGAAAGCAGGGGCGCTTTAAAACACCTCGTGCTGGCGTCTATTCGTATAAGTTCGCCTTTGGCAACTGTTGTAAAACAGGGTCTGAAAGCTCTATCTTTTTAGACATCGCCAAGCAGGAGCCGCTATTTTTCCTTCAGTTGGGGGATCTGCATTACGAAAACATAACGATCGGATCTCAAGGTCTCTATCGTGAAGCCTATCGAAAAGCTTTATCTTCATCGACTCAAGCAGCCATGTATAGCGAAGTCCCATCAGTTTATATGTGGGACGATCATGACTTCGGGGGTGACAATGCGGATAAAAATTCAAATTCAGCAGATGCCGCTCAACGAACCTATCGTCAATGCGTGCCTCATTATCCGCTGCCAAAAGCGGAAGGGGCGATTTACCACTCGTTTGTTGTAGGCCGAATTAAATTTGTGGTTACTGACGGCCGGTCGAACCGTGATCCAAGCTCTCAATTTGATGACTCGAACAAGTCGATGTTGGGCAAAGATCAAAAAGCATGGTTGAAAAATGAGCTTTTGCGAGGGAAGTTTGATAATCCGCTAACAATTTGGGTAAATAATGTCCCATGGATCAGTCAAAAAGACGCTGACACTTGGGCCGGTTACTCAACAGAGCGAAACGAAATCGCGAACTTCATTGAAGAAAACGAGATCTCTAATATCGCGATGCTAGGCGGCGATGCACATATTCTTGCGATTGACGACGGCCGCAATAATCGGTTTGGCGATGCGAAGAAAAACTTGTTTCCCGTTTTCCATGCAGGGCCATTAGACTCGAATCCCGTTTATCGTGGCGGCCCATACGAACAATTGGCCCCCCAACTTAACAACAATTATGGCATTGTAGAGATTTTTGACTATGGTCAAGGGATTGACGTCTTTTGGTCCGGTTATCACGTCGCGGAATCAAGTGATGCAGACGGCCGACGCTCGTTTAACAACAACCAACAGGTCGGATTCTCGTTTTCAATGCCAGAACCACAAAACAAAATTATCGCAGACGACCACAAAGTGTATCTCCCCTTCACCCGCAAAGCGCCGTAGGCTTGCGAAGATCATCCTCAGGTTCGTTCCTTAACTCACATGAAAATTAAATCTTTCATTTCTGTCCTGCTTACATTGTGCCTCTTACTTGGCATTTCTATTGGGGTTAGCGCCTCTTACGAGCAAATAACCGATCAATCGGTCAGTTTTCCCTTGCGCGTGAACGCCGGCAGCACGGCCGACTATACATCGGACAACGGTGAAACCTTTTTGGCAGATCAGGATTGGTCGGCCGGATCTTGGGGGTTCCTTGGCGGCAAATTTGCAGATGTTGTCGGGTTTGATGTTTATGCCACAGGTGGAACCGACATCAAACCGGTGTTTGCGACCCAACGCCAAGGCTGGACAGAATTTCGTGCGTCAGGTATCGAAAACAGAGACTATCTCGTCACCCTCTATTTTCGAGAAGAAAAAGCACATGGCCCCGGATTAAATCGGGTCACCTTAAAAGCTGAAGGAGCCACATTGGTTGATGAATTAGACATTTACGAAAATGTCGGCCGTGACTATGCCTTAACCTATCGCTTTGCTACATCTGTAACCGATGGCGAGCTAAACATCGAGGCTCAAGTCGTTGAAGGGGTCACCAGCATCGCCGCGCTAGAAATCAAACCGGCCCAAAGTAGCCAAGTGGCCCCCTCTGTACCTCAAACACTGATCGGGCAAAACAGCTATGATGCGGCCCAAATCGACTGGCAGCCGGTCTCATCTGGCGACTTGCACGGGTACAACATCTACCGCTCAGTCGATAACGGCCCTTTTGAAAAAATAAACCCTCAACCAATTTATATCGATCGCTACCAAGATAAGACGGCCGTCGAAGGGATCGCATACCGATATCAAGTATCTGCCATAGATGCATTTGGTCTCGAAAGCGGCCGGTCAAATACCGCAACCGCCCAACGAATCCCACTTTCAGAAGCGACATTGCCGATCTTCAATCTAACCATCGAGCCAATAGATTGGGAATTTATGTATGCCTTTCCGTTTAGCGAAAATTCCGCATTGGCTCAATTGGAATACGAGGGAGAAACCTATGATGTCTCGGTTCGATATCGTGGGGCAGGCAGTCGGGGCACCAATAAGAAAAATTGGAAAATCAAGTTCGATGGAAACTCTCCAATCATCGGCAGAGACACCCTCAACCTAAATGCAGACAATATGGATTTCAGCTATGTCCGCGGCCCACTTTCCTATTCTCTACTCAATTCCATCGGTGTAGACGCGGCCCAGCATCAATTTGCACTGCTCTTTGTAAACGGCACCTACATGGGGGTCTATAACGACTACGAGCAGATTGATAAAAATTACATGGCACGCACCGGCCGAAATGATGACACCGTCATCTATAAAGCCAAAACCAGCCTGTTTCAAGATTTGGCGAGCGAAGCGGATTATGAAGTCGCTTATGAGAAAAATAACAAACGCACGACGGGCCATGCTGAAATCATCGATTTAATCGAATCTTTAAGCGGCGCCAATGACGACCTTTTTCCATGGCTAATTCAAAACAAGTTTGACATACAAACCTATTTAGACATTTATGCGTTTACCGTTTGGGCTGGACAATTTGATGCGTTTGATGGGAACAACTATCTGCTTTATGATGCCAAACAAGACACGTGGGAAATGATTCCTTGGGACTTCGACTTCGCCTTTGGCACAACCCCATCTGATTTTGGCTTTAATCCAGGTACCAGCATCGATTTAGGAATGGAATCGGATCGAATTTTGCCCCAACGTGGGGTCAATGTTCCCCAATACAGGCAATACTTTTGCCATCAGCTCCAAACGTTGAGCAGCAGCACGCTGTCAGAAGCCAATGTAACGGCCGAAGTCGAGGCGCTACTGGGTCAGATCATGGCCGACGCCCGACGAGATTGGTTAAAAATAGGGTGGGAAAACAACGGGCAGCTCGACACACTCATCGCTGATTTTGAAACCTACATCAATGAACGCAATACCCTTTTAAACAGCCAGATACCGGCTTATTGCAGCAGCTATGATCAACCTTATTTAAAGATCAATGAGGTGGTTGCAAATAATCTTGGCGCCGTTTGTGATGGACCATCCGGCTGCAACGATGATTGGCTGGAAATCTACAACCTCGGTCTGCTACCGGTAGATCTAAACGGAATGTATTTGAGTGACAACAACGGCAATCGAACCAAACATAAAATCAATGGTTCAATCGTTGTGCCTCCTCTTGGCCACACGGTGTTGTGGGCAGATGGGGATACCGGGCAAGGTGCATCTCATCTCAATTTTGAATTGCCAAATACAAGTGGCTCTCTTTATTTGTCAGATGCAGCAGGAAATTTGCTCGATTCATTCCAGTGGGCAGATTTAGCCGATGGCTCGGCCGCTGTTCGTCTGCCAGATGGGACTGAGACCATCAAAAATGTGGCGGCCGGAACCCACGGGTTTGCCAATACAAACAATGCCCCCACCATTGAAGACGTGCACCATTCACCTAGCCCTGTCAGCGCCAGCGATAGCATTTCGATTCAGGCGACCGTTCTAGACGAGGGAGACGTTAGCGTGACGTTGCACTATCAATTAGACGGAAACGGATTTGCAACGGTCCCGATGACCGCGCTAAGCAACAATGTATGGCAAGCGTCGATTGGCCCACGGCCGTCTGGCAGCCGGGTGCAGTATTATATTTCCGCCACAGATGAAGATCAGCTCATTGGCTTTGACCCGAGCCCAGCCCCCCAGAATGTGCATGAATATGTCGTCGATTACCAATCTCCAGTCTTATACATCAATGAAATCATGGCATCGAACAGCGGCGTTTATTTCGACCCGGATGAAGCTGGTGAGTCACCCGACTACGTAGAAATCTACAATCCCGGCCCATGGGCGGTTAATTTAGCAGATATGTACGCGACAGATACGTTGACCAACACCACCGATTTCAGGCTGGGCAAAGCGACCGATCAACTGATCATCGGAGCAGGCGAACATCTGCTGCTTCTGGCCGATGATGACGGGAAACAAGGGGACAATCATTTAGGCTTTAAGCTGTCGAAAGGTGGCGAAGCGTTCGGTCTGTTTGAACGTAAAAGCTTTGGCAACCAAGAAATTGACAGCCACACGTTTGAAGAACAAACAACCGATGTCGCGATCGGCCGCTGCGAAGATGGCGGAGCATGGCAGATATTAGATTCCCATTCCCCCGGCCGCACCAACAACGATTGTGGGCGAACACCCCCGGTGCTAAGCGATTTCTCGCAATCTCCCCGCTACCCAATTGCCAGCACCAGCAATCCGGTTCAAATCAAAATCACGGCCGATGATGACGGCTCCGTCTCCAACGTTGTGCTGCATTATCGCTTCGCCAATGGCTCTTGGCTATCAGCCAACATGACGGCCAATGGGAACAATTATTCCGCGCTGATTCCGGGTGTGTTACAAAGAGGGTTGATTGTTGAATACTACATCGAAGCGACCGACAATGAAGGTGCCGTCTCCCAATATCCGCTGGCCGCGCCCGCGAACCTCAATCGCTTTATGTACCACACATCGCAGCCGGAAACGTTCCCCGAATTTGCAGTGCCCCCCGCACTAACCATCACAGAACTTGTGGCCAATAGCACCGTGTCTGGCATTTCTATCCCTGGTACAATTGGTGGAAAATCTCCATGGATTGAAATTTATAACGGGCAAAATGAACCGGTTGATTTGTCCGGCTATAAATTGGCCCATGACCTCTTCTTCCCACACGATTACACCATACCGGCCGGTGTCACGGTACCAGCAAAAGATTACATTCTATTTTTACTCGATGATAATCCTGAAAATGGCCCGTTGCATGCAGCGTTTAAACCGGTTCGGTCAGGTGACACAATCGGCATCTATTCCCCGCATAACATATTAATAGACTCGGTCAGCTACGGTGCCGAACTTGAGGATGGAGCGGTTTTACGCTTGATAGACGCCACTTGGGGTGTTAGCAATTGCGCCACGCCTGGCACAACCAACACGGCCGATTGTGTCCGGCAGGTGTTTTTGCCGCTGTTGGCCCGATAACTATACAGGACGACCAACGTTGCTCGGTAGATTGGTCCAGTTTGACACAAGGTGATGCGTTGAACGAATAAGCTAGCTAAAAACTGGCCCAATCTAGGGAGAATATTAACACCTCCTGTACAGTTACAAACCGGCAGCCTTGGTGAAACTTACGGCAACCAGTTTTTCCAAACCTCTTCGTTCGCTTCTATCCAATGTTCGGCCGCTTTTTCGGCTGTGATTTCGCTTTCTTCGATTTCGGCCAACATGCTGATTTGATCATCTATTGAATAGCGCATATTGCGGATAAACGTATAGACTTCCGGTGCTTCAACGGCCAGCTCTCCCCATACGATTTTAAATAGCTGCTCATTCGGATATCCGCAGTCAACTGCGGCCGGATTGTCATGGCAACCGACATAAAACTCCGGTAGCTCCACTTCCACCAACTCGTGTTCTGCATGAATCACATGGGGGGTCCATAAATAAAATAAAATCGGCCCTTCCCGATCGATGGCAGCTTCAACCCCGGCCAAAATCCCCAGTTCTGATTCAGCATAAATAACCTCAAACGGTAAATCTAAGTTACTTATAATCGCCCCTTCATGGGTGCGATCCTGTCGGCCGGGCCCCAAAATCTGCCCTTTTTCCCCGGTTTCGGCCGTCGCAAAATAGGCGGCAACTTCCGGTTCCATCAACCCTTCCCATGTAGCAGCCTGCGGAAATTTGTCTAAGACATATGCCGGCATATACCAGCCGATCCGCCCAACAGGGCCAAGGAGCCCCGCATAGCTAACGGTGCGTTGTTTTTCGATAAACTCTTGCATATTGTCTTGATGGGCCGATGGCCAGACCTCTAGACTAATATGCGCGTCTCCCTGGGAGATCTCTGACCATTGGGCATTCTCATCCAGCGAAACAACCTCTACTTCATAACCGAGTTCAGAGTGGATCAACTGCTTGGCAACTTCTGCATTCACCTGTGAGGAGCCCCAATTGTTCTGAACAATCACAATATCGATCTTTTCTTCTTCAGCCACAGCCTCACTACAGGCGGCCAGCATAAGCGCAAAAATAAGTAGTGCAGCGAAGCGAGGGAATTGTGAGATTTTGTCACCCAAAGTCATATTTGCAGTATATCACTCGCATCTCTCTGGATGAATAAATCGCCAGTACTGCGCGGCGTAATTATTGGTCTAAATTGATGCCCCGTTGTACGGGTCATGAGCTCATCGGCCGGTTCTGAGTTAACAAAAAAGCAAGGTTTCAATCGAATTTATCGATCGGAGGGTAAAATCCCCTTTCAATTGGCCCGTTTATAGGTTAACGCGCCAAAAATACAGGTTCAAAAGAGAGAGGTCATAATGACATTGGTGATGAAATTTGGCGGTACGTCTGTCGGTAGCGCAGAGGCGATGCGACAAACGGCCGAAATCATTGAAAAATTTAAGGCGGAATGGGGCAGCACGGTGGTTGTTGCCTCAGCGATGGGATCAAAACCGGTAAAAGTAACCGACCTGTTGCTAAACGGTTCGAAAGCGGCTTTAACAGGGGACATGGAAGAGGTGAATGCGCTCTTACCAAAATTGCGGGCGATTCATTTCGAAGCGATCGATGAACTGATTCCTGCAGGTGAAAAGCGAATGGCGTTAAAAGAAGAGATCAATCGTTTTTTGAGCCACTTTAGCAACATGTGCCAAGCGATTTCGTTCCTTCGAGAGATCTCCCCCCGCGCATCTGATGCGATCGGTGGAATGGGAGAGCAGATGAGTATCCGTATTTTGGCCGCATACATGAGCGAACGGGGCACGCCGGCCGAACCGATCGATGCGACTGAACTCATCGTGACCGATGATAACTTTACCAACGCAACCCCCCTCATCGATGAAACAAATCAGCAAACCAATGACAGATTGCTCCCTCTCCTCGAAAAAGGCATCACGCCGATTGTGACCGGCTTTATCGGTGCAACGCCCGATGGCATCACCACGACACTGGGCCGGGGTGGGTCTGACTATAGCGGGTCGATTATCGGCCGGGCGATACAGGCGAAAGAAGTTTGGATTTGGACCGACGTTGACGGGGTTATGTCTACCGACCCGCGTATCGTTCCAGACGCAAAGACGATTCCTGAACTCACCTATCTAGAAGTATCAGAGCTCGCTTTTTACGGTGCACAAGTGCTACACCCACGGGCGATGAGACCCGTCATGCAAGATGGTATTCCACTACGCATCAAAAACACCTTCAATCCAGAATCCCCTGGAACAGTTATTGTCAAAAAGCGAGACCTGAAAAAAGGGCATATTCGAGCGGTAACAGGCATTCGTCAGCTAAGTATGATATCGGTTGAAGGGCGCGGCATGTTGGGCGTCCATGGGGTCGCTGCCCGTGCCTTTAAATCTGTGGCAGAAACCGAGGCCAGCATTTTGCTCATTTCTCAATCCTCGTCCGAGCAATCGATTTGTTTTGTTGTGCCTCAAAGCACTTCGGCCGCTGTGGTCAGCAAGCTCGACAGTGAATTTTCATCCGAAATCAAAGTACGTAATATCGAATGTATCAAAGCGGATGAGAATGTCGCCATTCTGACCATTGTCGGCTCCGGCATGCGCGGTATTCCCGGTGTGTCCGGCCGCTTTTTAACCGCATTGGGTGACGCAGAGATCAACGTAATCGCCATTGCTCAAGGCTCTTCAGAATGCTCGATCAGCGTTGTGGTTTCCGAGGAGAGCGTGGCAAAAGGGATCCAATCGATCCATAAAATGATTATGGCCCAATAGCCAAGGCTCTTTATTTAACCTGAGATACCGTATTAAATGTCAAGCGGGGCGATTCCCTGTCATTTGGGCGAACGGTCTTGATTCTGGTCAAAACGAGACCCAAATGATCGGGATTTCAAATGAAATCAATTTGTTTGAGCAAAAGATCCCAGTCATGCTGACGCTGACAGGGATCGAAGCGCTTAAACGAAACTCAAGTTATTTAGAAAAGCAAAAAGGGTGTCATGAAAAATATTTTTCATGACACCCTTTTTTCATTTGAATCAATTGTCTGTTGAGCTTTAAGATCCGCTCATGACAATGTCTCTAATTTCCGCTTGACGTTCCGGTTCTGGAATATCGCGACCTACAGCCTGAGCAATCGCCCGCATTTCAGATACCAGTTTGCCGAACGCCTCTGGTTTTAGCGATTGACGGCCGTCTGACCATGCTTGGTCCGGCTCTTGATGAACTTCTAAAATCAATCCATCCGCCCCGGCAGCAACCGATGCTTTTGAAACAGCCGCTACATATTCAGATTTTCCGGTCCCATGGCTTGGGTCCGCAATGACCGGCAAGTGACACAGTTGTTTTAGAATTGGAATCGCGTTGATGTCGAATGTGTTGCGCGTCTCGGTAACAAATGTCCGAATCCCACGTTCACACATCATCACCTGATGATTTTTGTGTTGCAAAATATATTCGGCCGCCAACAACCACTCGTTCATCGTGGCTGTCATCCCTCGTTTTAACAAGACAGGTTTCATCGACTTGCCGGCCGCATTGAGCAGCGGGTAGTTCTGCATATTACGCGCACCAATCTGTAGAATGTCAGCGTAGTCTGCAACCAATGGGACCAAATCTGGCTCCATTACTTCTGTCACAATCGGCATACCGGTTGCTTCCCGTGCCTCGGCCAAGTAACGCAGACCCTCTTCACCCAGACCTTGGAACGCATAAGGTGATGTGCGTGGTTTGAACGCACCGCCTCGCAAAATCGTAGCGCCAGCTTCTTTACATGCGTGTGCGATTTCGACCATATGGCTGCGACCTTCAACAGAACACGGACCCGCCATGACGACTAAATCTTTGCCACCGATCATAACGCCACCGACGTCAAACTGTGTATCTTCAGGTTTAAACTCGCGACTGGCCGATTTATAAGGCTTCGTAATCGGAACAACCTTCTCTACACCCGGCATCCGGCCGATCTGGAATCGGTCGATCGATGTCCCATCACCAATCACACCAATTACGGTTCTATCTTGCCCTACAATCGGATGAACTTGGCAACCCGCTTCTTCAATACGTGCCATAATGGCATCTACCTCTGGTTGAGAGGCTGTTGTTTTTAAAATTAAAATCATCGTAAATTCTCTTCTTTTTCGGCCTAAATCCACAAAAGCTGATTGATCAGGTCAACTCATCGTGTTAATAACCCTTTTTTGAAAATTCAATACACCCAGTGCATCAAATTTTTATTTGAGACAAATCAATTAATCGTCCCATTCTGATTGGTTCTCCTGACTAACCGTTAGCGAAGAACCATTAAAAACATGTTTTTGATTTATTTTCTCGACCGGCATCACCCGAATCAATCCTTTATCTAAAAGATATGTAGTTAGCTCTTGGTCATCGATAGGCGGCACGTGGACCTTGTCCGGCCGTAACCGTACCGTCTCCCCTAAATAAATATGGTTTATCTCTTTTTGGGTTTTGGTTGTACACCAGTGAATAAGCACCCGAACAACCAATGGCATCGACCCGACAATAGCCATTTCATGACTACACATTAATGGCACATCGGTCCAGCCTATTTGACGAGCTGCAATTGCGGGAAAAACACTGACAAGGTCTGGTGTCGTTGTAAACCAGACACTGGCAATATCTTCAGAATCGATTTCATTCTGATGAATAATTGTCATCAACAATCGGCGGGTTGCATCTAAAATCTCATCCGAATCATCTTTCGAAACGGAAATAGCACCTCGCACACCTCGCACCATCATGGGGTTGTTTCCACTCATCAAATCTCCAAACTACCGAAAAATAAGCAAAAAAAAACGCGGCTCATTGAGCCGCGTCCTTCTTCTCCATCTGTCAGCCTCCGCTATTTCTAAGCAGAAACAAACTCCTGAGCTCGCAGCGTCAGAGAGTTGCTAAAGTAAAAAAAGAAATAAGGGAGACGAAAAGCAATATTTTGCATGACCAGCGGACTATATCAGCATTAATTGCCAACGTCAAGTTTTTTTGCGGTCATCGGCCAATTTTTTTTTAATCGATATCACCCTGCTTTACCGAGCAATCAAACTAGGAATCTAACCAATCCATAACCTCTAAAGATTGACCTGTTCCTAGTACTTTGGTAACCTGACAAATGAAGGAATTTGGAAAAAGCCTACATCAAATTTTATGAGATGTAACGGCATGGTTTTGATTTTTTTACCATTATCAGCACCCCGTTCGCCGAATCATCTGTTTCTCGATGTTCCTTTCTATGCATCATGTTTTGCTCAGTCTGGGTCGATTTAACAAATGCAAGAAAGAAACGAATCTGACGTCAAGGATAAATTGACAAAACACTGGAACCCAATAGGGTCATACGGCCGATAGATAGTGCAGCACCATGATTATTCCAACGCCCGATCATAACCCTAAAAGCAGAGAAACTCTCTCATTTCGAGCATGGCAAATGGTAAATGAAGTCTACATCGCCTGTCTTGTCATCTCCGTCATCTATATTGCGATGGGGCTTTACGAAGGGAAACTATTGATCGTCGAAGGTGTCATCATCGGTGCGTTAGGCATTCTGCTATCAAAAGAAACCAGCCGTGCGGCCGCGTTGCTCCTGATTTCAATCAGCCTGATTTCGTTTTCAAATAGTATGGTTTCTTGGCTAGGTATCGTAGATATGGGGGACCGAAACATCTTGCTTTCATTTATCGGTCTATGGTGCGGTATGCGTGCTTGGAAAGCGACGGTTCTGTTGCGTGGCTACCCGACATTTGATGATGCGGTTCGGCGACTTGTTCCCTAAGATGAGAACAGATGCGAAACAAAACAAAAAAGGCTCAGCTTGATTTTTCAAACTGAGCCTTTTTATTTTTAACGGTAGTCTGCATTTACTCGACGATGAGGGTCCCCACCATTCCACCGGCCGCATGACCTGCGACTGTACAAATATACAGATATTCACCAGCGCCAGGAGCCACAAACGTTAACTCACCAGACTCGCCACCTTGAACATAACCAACGTTTGCACCGTACAATGCATCGGCATCTGAAGCGGTTGCCACATCAACATTTTTGTTTGCCAAAATCCAGTTATGCTCCAAAGCACCTTGATTATCAACGACAATCGTCACTTCCTGGCCCGTCTGAACTGAAATCGAATCAGGCGTCCATGCAAAGGCATCTGTTGCCACAAAATTGAAACTAACCGGATCTGGTTTGGGTGGTGCGGGTGGCTCGCTGCCGCCACAAGCTGCTAAAAATGCGGCCGCGCTAATGATCACGACCAAGAAAAATAATTGGTTTACTTTTTTCATAATGTGTTTCCTTAATAGTAGGTATTTCGCGTTTACTCTTGTAAATAACGAGCCAAAATCAAAAAGTTCGAATTCTTCTGACCTTGCTCTTGTTGAGCTAAAAACCTACTAAAAGTATATTGTGAACCATTTCACAAATGGGCGGCCGATAACACCCTTTTTATATATTGTTTTGCTCACAAACAATTGATCGCCAATCGCTATTTTCGCGTTATTTTTCTCATTTCTTAAGCAAAAACGAGAGATTTATGGAGAACAATTACCATTCAACTATTCAAAGGGGTTTCTCCTAAGCTGTTCCCTATCACAATCGAGCAACATACTAAAAGTACTAAGGAAGAATCTTCTTTTTTATATTAGCCTATAGAACAAAGCGCGAAATCGCTAAATTATGCCATATTTGAATGCGAACTCATTAAATACAGAGACAGTTGAAGAATACGACGTCTGCATCATCGGGTCAGGGGCCGCCGGGATCGCCGTTGCGAAAGAATTTATCGGTTCTAAGCAGACGGTTATTATGCTGGAAGCTGGTGGGATTGATTTTGAAGAAGAACTTCAAACAGACTATACCTATGAAGCGTTGAACGGCCGCGAAGGGGAATGGCAATTTACCCGAACTCGACAGTGGGGAGGGACAACGTCTGTTTGGTACGGCCGCTGCACCCCGCTCAAACCGATCGACCTAGAAGACCGCTCTTGGGTAAACGGTAGCGGCTGGCCGATCTCTTTTGAAGAGCTAGAAAAATATAACAAACGTGCGTTTGACACCTTAAAAGTCAGCAATCAGCACGCGATCCAACCTTCATACTGGCATGAATCAAAGACGGCCGAAGCCTTCGACTCTACCGCGATCGAACCGCGGGTATTTCTGTGGTCAGATCCGAAAGATATGGCGATCGCCCATCACAAAGAAATAGAGGCTTCTAACAACGTCACCCTATGCTATTACGCCTTTGCCCAAGGAATCACCCCATCTGAAAACAATGACCATGCGGAAACGGTCATCGTACGTTCTTCTGAAGGGAACATGTTGACGATCAAAGCAAAGGCGATCGTTTTAGCAGGTGGGGCGATTGAAAACAGTCGGCTGCTGCTTTTATCGCAGAAAAACTGTGAGCATGGGTTAGGGAATCAACATGATAACGTCGGCCGGTATTATATGGATCACCCTCGGCTTGATGGTAAAGCCAAATTGCACGTCAATTTCAAGAATAAAAATTGGCGCAGTATGGTTCAGCATTTAGATGAAACGATTACACCTGAAGGGAATATGCAGCTGCTGCTCACCCTGTCAGAAGAGATTCAGCGGAAAGAGAATCTGCTGAACCATGGCACCGTTTTCCGTTCGATCTACAAAGAGCAGATCTCGCCAGCATATTTGGCTTCAAAACGGCTTTTCTATTCAGCCAAGCAAAAGAATTTCAAAGAGATAAGTTCAAAAGATTCTCTACAAGTTATTTCCCATCTGCCTCAGCTTGTTTCTACAGGGGTAAAAAACATGCTTGGCCGGCCGCTTACATTTTCCCACCTCATTTTGATGGATCAGTTAGAGCAAGAGCCAGATCGTGAAAGCCGAATAATGCTAAATGGCAAAAAAGATCGTTTTGGCCAGGCTAAAACCGCCATAAAATGGGAAATTGGAGAGTCAACGACACGCAGTTTATTTCGGTTCCACCAAGAGCTGGACAATCATCTGCGCAAAACTGAGCTAGGGTGGCTAGAAAGCCCGGTTTTAGATGACCCTGAAACTGACCCAGGTTACACTGATGCTTGCCATCCCAGCGGCACCACTCGGATGAGTGTCCACCCCAAAGACGGGGTTGTAGACCCAGATTGCAGGGTGCATGGCATTGATAATCTGTATATCACCGGCAGCTCTGTTTTTCCCACTGTCGGCTACGCCAATCCAACCTTAACCTTGGTCGCTTTAGCCATTCGAGTTGCAGACAAGATCAAAGCCAAATTATAATTTATAGCCTTCTGTTAATTAACGAGTGTAGAACATGATCAAGAAAACCCTCGGCTGGGCCGCTTACCTTGCATTTCTTTTTATCTTCTTTGAAGTTGCCTTTCGAATTCTTTTTACGATTCCCCAATTCATTTACATGTTGCCGTTTGACGATGCATTCGAAGTTAAATGGTATTACTGGTGGGTTGATCGGCATAAAACCGCCGGAGTAGATATCTATTTTAGTCACGATGATTATGATGAGACCAAAGGTTGGGTGATGAAACCGAATCTAACAAAATACCCAAGTGACGTCGACGACATCACCATCTCTTCAAATTCAAAAGGGCTACGGATGACCTATGATGTTCCTTATGAAAAAGCTGAAGGGGAAGAGCGAATATTGATCTTGGGTGACTCATTTACCTTTGGTGAAAATGTAAACGATGACGAAGTCTACACCTATCTGCTAGATGAAAAGCTGCCGAATCAAACGGTTATCAATTTCGGGGTTCACGGGTATGGCCACGATCAAATGCTGCTATTTTTGCAGGAAGAAGGGATCAAGTATGAGCCGGACATCGTGATTCTTGGGTTTTTATCAACAGATGTGCCTCGGAATGTCCTAACGTTTAGAGATTTTTCCAAACCGATGTTTGAACTTGAAGACGGCGAGCTGGTATTAACAAATGTGCCGGTTCCAAAACCAAACGAGGTGTTGGAACAAAGCGTCTATCGTATCCGCACGGCCGATGTTGGTCGCATTTTCTATGATATTTATCGCCAGCGGTCCGGCCGCCTGAAAGCGGAAGAAGAAGAGATAACGAGCGCCATTCTTGATGCAATGATCAAGGAAACGCTAGCGATTGGTGCCACTCCGGTATTCGTTTATATGCCGTGGGGTGAAGAACTAACCGAAGACAAATCGTATGTTGAATGGGAGCAGTTTATGTTTGACTATTGCGAAGGACAAAGTGAACTCTATTGCACTACCCTACGGCCGGCCTTTGCAGACGAGCTCGCCAGCGGCGCGGAATTTGCGATTGGCCACTGGAAGCTGCCGGGCAATATCGTTGCGGCCGATGAGATCTACGATTACTTGATCGAAGAAGAATTGGTCGAAAACTAACGGCTCGATCTCGTTTGATTATCGTAATTACTCAGCACCCCAGCTATTTTCGCCAGATTGGCCCAGTTTTTAGCGCATCTTTCCGCAGAGCACAGATCCTTTTGTCAAACTGGGCCAAACTGCTGAATAATAACTAATTATCTGGCAACGGCCGTTCGTAGGCCGTTGTCAAAGCCTGCTCCATCACCGGTTGAATTAACTTTTGAGTCTGATTGTGAATATCACCATAACCGGGCCCCAAATACCATATGGCCGCCCCTTTCACTTGTGGGTACGGCGCGTATAGCCTGTTGGCCCAATCGATATGCTCAAGAGCCGTTTCAACATCTGGCACATCTTCATAGGTCCACCCCCACTCGGTAATCAAAATCGTCGGCCGGGCGATCCCCATCCCATCGGTAATTTCAAAAAGTGATTGAAAACGGCCAACCAAATAAGGCGCATCGGCCTGAATTGAATGTTGCCGATAGCTGTATTCGTGTAGCGCAATCGCCAATGTATCCGGCCGTGACGCCGCTAAGCGTAAAAATTCCTGCATTTTCGGCCCCTGCCAATGGGAGTTCTCAGGCTCACCCGAAGACCAGCCAAAAGAGGCCCATTTAAACCCATTTGCCTCTGCCAACGCGGCGGTTTCAATCGAGAATTCAGCCAGCCACTCACTGCGCTCTTTATCAACCTCGTTAATCGTTTCTAGCCAGACCCGATTTTTATCCAGCTCGGGGGGCCACTTTTCCATATGCAGGTCCCAATGTTTCTGCGCAGCCGCAGCGGGTGACAGTGTGTAGTCGGGCACGTCGTAACCGGTAGAGGCCCAGCGATAAACCAACACATGCGGCACGCCGCTGGCTTCGGAAAGCTGTTGAGCTTCGAGCAATGCGGCCGTGTCGCTGACGCTTTTCAAGAAAAACGGAACCCCAGCCTCGTCAAGGCGACGCATGTATTCACCAAATCCATCCCGATTGCCTCCTGGCCCGGTGTGAAATCCGATTTTTGCAGTGACCAGTTCAACCCCACGGCCGTTCATCTGTGATCGTACACTCGCAAAATCTAATGTAGGGATCGGGGTAGGCGTGTTGGTTGCGGTTGGAGGAGGTAACGGGGTTTCAGTCGGCAGCGGAGTTGCCGTCTCTGCCGGGTTTGAAACAGAGGGCAAAAAGTTCTTCACAATCGTCGGTGTTCCAACTGGATAAGGTTCGGGGGTATTATTTTCGATCGGGGTTGCCGGTGGGCTTGTCGGCTGGACCGGATATGCGGTTTCTCCCGGTTCGGCCGTTGGTGGATCAGGATACGGTTGATCGGCATTATTTTGAATCGGTTCAGTTGGTACCGCCACCGCAGTAACCGTGGCGGTTGGTGGGCGAATTCGCGTCGGTTCTTCTTCAGGCTCAGTCTCAACCTCAGCAAGTTCGGCCGGTGTCGCCCCTTGCTGTGGGACGGTAGCAGACAGTGTGGGCTCTACAGACTGTGGCGCATTGCCAGCACAGCCGAAAAGCCCAATGAGGCAAAACAAAAGAATTATG
>JAHDEB010000053.1:0-2715 GCA_020629055.1 Chloroflexota bacterium | reverse complement strand
TGGCGCATTGCCAGCACAGCCGAAAAGCCCAATGAGGCAAAACAAAAGAATTATGGTGGCTATACAGGTCTGGTTGGTCCCCCTCCTATGAGGAGGGGTTAGGGGAGGTGGATTCCTCCTCACCCCTAGTCTGCAAACCAAAACACCGGAATAGTTACGAATTATGACGATAAAACGATTCATGTAGTGCAGCACGATACCACGTTTTTTTCAAAGACCTAACTTTTCTCTATCCCGTTTAAGCCCATTTTGGTTTGTAGACCGGCTAAACCAACAAATCGAGCAGCTGCGGCATCGTTTCGATATGGTAAGCGGCCCCAACTAATTCAGGCTCAGGATTCTTAGAAAAATAAACCGCCTGCATTCCGGCCCCAATTGCAGCCTGCACCCCCACTTTGCTGTCTTCAACGACCAAACATTCTTCCGGTTTGGCACCCATCATCTGCGCAGCGTGTAAAAACAGCCCCGGATCAGGCTTCCATAAGTTGATGTCATATGCGCTAAATAAAAGATCATCAAAGTAATGGTCTAATTCAGTCAGTCGCAAAGATTCTTCGATCTTGTGCATCGGGCCACTCGATGCAACACACATCGGCAGTTGAATTTGATCCAGCGTTTGTTTGACTCCTTCAATCGGCTCTAGCTGTTCTCGGCTAAGTTTAGAAAAGAGTTGGCGATAGGCTGTTACAAAATTTGATGGCAGAGATATATCGGCTTCTTTTTGAATGGTGTCCAGTATCTCGGCCAATTTCCAGCCGCGAAAACGAGACATCAATTCAGCCGGGTCTAGCACAACATCATATTGCTCTAGTAGGCGTGCAAGGGCTAAGTTAGCGAGGAACTCGCTGTCGACTAAGGTTCCATCGCAATCAAAAATGATGCATTTGATCATGCGTTACTTTTATTCAATGCCTAAAATATAGTGATAATGTGCTTGGCCGCCTGACTGGATTTCAACCTCGATTTCGTCATACATCTCTTCAATTTTCTCAGCGATTTCAGCCGCGTCATCGGCGGTTACATCACTGCCATAATAGAGTGTAACGATCTCTTTCTCGTCCATCTCATCAACCTGCAACAGCACATTGCGCAAAACTAAGTTGATGTCAGTGGCCGATGCGCAAAGCTCTCCGTCTACTAAGCCGATGAAATCCCCTTCGTTAACTGAAACCTCGTTAATTTCTACGGTACGGGTTCCGATTGTGATCTGGGCGGTTACGACATCCCCAACTTGGCTTTGCATCGCTTTTGAAACGGTCGCGAGCTCCCCATTTGGCTGCAGGGCCATCATCGCAGCGATCCCTTGGGGCACCGTGCGGGTCGGAATCAACACAACCTCTTTTTCGCTCAGGTCACGCGCCTGTTCAGCGGCCAAGATAATATTTTTGTTGTTCGGCATGAGCACAACTTTGTCGGTCGGGATCTCTTCAATCGCGGCAAACAGCTCTTCGGTTGAGGGATTGTTGGTTTGCCCACCTTCTACCACAGAGGCAGCCCCCATCCCGCGCAAAATATTGACGAGCCCATCACCGGCCGCCACGGTGACCACACCGATTTGCCCCGGCTCCACAGTCACTTTGTTAACGTCGGCCGCTTTTGCCATCGCCGCCACGCCGATTTTGACCCCTTCTGCATTTTCATGGACTTGGCCAGAAGCGATAATGTCGTCCATCTGCATCTGCATGTTTTCGACGACAACGTCGGTTATTTCACCCAAACTGGTCCCATAGGTCAATGGCTCTCCGGGGTTGTCGACATGAATATGGACTTTGACCGTTGTTTCATCACCCACAACAACGGTCGAGTCTCCCATCGCGTCAATCGTATTCCGAATTTCAAGGACGTTTAGATTTTCGCCCAGCAAAATAAACTGGACATCATAATGGTTTTCAAGCACGCCACCTTCTGGCACCGCCATTTCTTGAAAGGTTAGGGATGCGACCGCTTCATCAAAATTGTCGCCACCTTCGGCGGCCGCTTCATCGATGCTGTATTCACCTATTGAAAACAAGTACATCCCTTCAAGAATAAACACAAGCCCCTTGCCACCCGAGTCAACGACCCCGGCCTGTTTTAAGATCGGCAGCTGGTCGGGTGTCCGTTCTAAGGCTTGTTTGCAGCGGGTTAAGGTGCGGCGCAAAATAAAGCGAACATCTTGGCTTTTTTCTGCAGCATCTAAAGCTTCGGCAGCCCCTTCACGCACAACGGTTAAAATCGTCCCTTCAACCGGTTTCATCACCCCACTGTAGGCTGTTTCTTGTGCGACATGAAACGCTTGGGCCAAATCGGAGGCCGACATGAGATCTTTACCTTCTAACGAATTGGCGATGCCGCGCCAAATCTGACTCAAAATTACCCCTGAATTACCCCGAGCTCCCATCAACGCCCCGCGTGAGAACATTTTTGCCATAACGCTAATGTCCATCTCGTCGCTGCTTTGAACCGCTTTCCAGGCCGAACGCATTGTCAGCAACATATTTGTGCCGGTATCACCATCTGGCACAGGAAACACGTTGAGCTCGTTTACGATTTTTTGGTTCTTTTCAAGGTTGTTTAAACCTGCATTTACAAGTGCCTTAAATTGCTGGCCATTGCATAGGGTTAATTTTTCTTCGGCGGCGGGGAACAGGTCAACAGAGGGTAGCATTATCTTTTTTCCTAACAATCATTTATCACGTCGTTTACCATATTAAAATCGTTGATGCGTGATAGTCA
>JAHDEB010000001.1:105152-125761 GCA_020629055.1 Chloroflexota bacterium | reverse complement strand
TATCTAACAAAATAAAGAGCTGACAGGTTTTCTAGGTTGAAAAGTTGCGCTTACCCGCTTCCAAATATAGATCCATATCTCAAACTCTAATACGGATCCTATTTGCGGGCGAAGCAAAACCAACTAACATCACCTGATGCTCGACACAGAGGTGGAAAAAACGATTGTCTGGAAAAATCGCTGGTCGATTGTGCCATTAATCGTCGTGATGGTCTTGGCGATCTTATTGCCAAGCAGTACATGGAATGTGCTCATCGTGACGTTGGGTGGAATCTACCTAATCAGCTATCTGTGGGCCAGAGAACTGCACCTCCACTTAACGGGAGAGCGAGTTTTACAAGGGGGCTGGATCTCAGTTGGAGACCATTTATCTGAAAACTTTAAGCTAGAGAATTCGAGCATTCTACCCGCTTTGTGGGTCGAACTCACCGACTATTCAAATATTCCGGGGTATGAGCCCAGTGTGGCGTACCAAGTCAACGGTCGATCAGAGTATAAATGGCGGCAGTCGGCCGTTTGCCTACAACGTGGGCGATTTACGATCGGACCGTGGCGCCTACGCAGCGGCGACCCTTTTGGCATCTTTGAAGTCCAGATCCATTATCGCCACACAGAGGAGATGATTATTCATCCTCCCCTGAATGCAGATTTGACATTTACATTGCCAACCGGGCTAAGGCAAGGGGATATCGTGGGGCGTGACCGAGCCATGCAGGTAACCAACAACGTTTCGGCCGTGCGAAACTATCAGCCAATGGACCCTTTAAGCTGGATTCATTGGCCAACCACGGCCCGAACCGGGAATTTAAGTGTGCGTGAGTTTGATATCGAAGCTGCAGGTGACGCATGGATTCTGATTGATCTGGACCAAAATGTGCATGAGGGAAGTGGGATGGAAAGCACAGAGGAGTACACGGTGCTTTTGGCCAGCGCACTGACAACGCGCATATTGGCCCGTAATCGAGCAGTCGGACTAGCCACCTATGGAGAGCGCCCTTCGATTCTGACATCTTTAAAGGGGACTCAACAGCATTGGCGCATTTTACGCACCCTGGCAGAACTCTCGGCCGATGGTGAAACCGATCTCCAGCAGGGCTTAGACGATATTCAGCAACTCATCAAGCGAGGGTCGGCCCTCATCGTTATAACCCCAAATATCAATGAGGATTGGCTACCCAATCTATTAAAACTAAGCCGCAAGCAAATTAAAACAACGGTCGTCTTGCTAGATGGCCCCAGCTTTACGGAACACGGATCAGCATCACAGACGGCCGACCATATGCAAAAGACGATCCAACAATTAGGCCCGGCCGCTGAAATATTACGCCGAGGGGATATTGAACTGCCTAACTTAGAGTCAACTACCACGGATGAGTTCAAAATTACCCCGTTAGGCGGCCGAGTGAGGGCAACTGATGGATAGACTGATCACATGGTTTATTAATCGCTTTAGACCCCAAGAAGGATGGGTGATATTTTGCCTAACCCTAATCATCCTAACGCTAGGGGTTCAATCAGTTCATCTTGCAGACTGGGTTCCGGAAATCAGGATCATCTGGGTTCCATTTTTTAGCGCGATTTTTATAACTTATGCTTTTATTTGGCGCACTCATGTTCGGCCGTGGATACATTGGCCCATCATAGTGGGCTATCTCATTATCCCCTGCGGTTTGGCTTTCATCGGCTTCCGCCCGTTCTTACTGATTAATGGAGATTGGGCGACTTTCCAAAGTGAATTTAATCTAAATTGGGCCGTTTTTTGGGCACGAATATCGGGGTGGACAGCGGCTATCAACAATCAACAGGAGTCAGCTGAAACGATCGTTTTCGCATTGGGGCTCGCATTGCTCGTAGGGATCGTCGTTTCAATCTCAATTTGGGCCATCTATCGGCAAAAGCAGCCGGTTATTGTCATATTTCTCTTATTGTTACTCATTGGGCTAAATAACTTCTTTTCAGGCAATCAAAATGCATCGATCCTACTTATCATTGTTCTCAGCATCATCTATTTGGCCCTATGGCGTCAGCAGTTCCATGAACTATTGTGGGACGCCGAAAACATAGATTACTCGGCCGACATGCGCATGACCAATTCATTGGTCACCGCAGGCATCGCCTTAGCCTTAATCTTTGCCGGTATTTTTTTACCCGCACTCCCCTATTCAAGTATCGCCCGCAGCTTTCAACAGTCCGCATTTGCTCAAGCGTTTGACGACACCTTTGCCCAGATATTTTCGGGCGTACGTACAGCCAATACCGGGGGCGGCGGCCAAGAGGGGGCCGGTGGAGCTGGGGCATCTGTGGGGGTCATGCCTCGATCTTATCTGTTGGGCAATGCGCCCGAACTGGCAGACACGCCGATCTTTTTGGCAGAAGTTGATTTCGAAAAGCCTGTCCTGGGGCCAAAGCATTGGCGTTCCGGCAGCTTTGATATTTATACCGGCAGAGGGTGGCGTCAATCATTAACTCCAAAAATCGTCCCTTTAGAAACACAAGAGTCGGTTCCTAGATTAGTTCCGATCTATGTCAATGAAAGCAACATCATGGTCTCACAGAGAATAACTTGGTTCGCCGACGGCCGACTTTCAAACCTATTTACATTGGGGATCCCCACTGGCTTCGCCCACCCGGTTAACGCTTACGTTCGTCCAACAGACGATTTATCCCATGTCCGCAATCCGACGGAAACCTATCAACCCGGTTACTCGGCGACCAGTACCCTCGTAAACCGAAATCCGTTTGTCTTAAATCAGCTCACCATCCAGGATCAAGATAGTGATTTCTACATTCACTATACGCAGCTCCCGGCTTCTATTCCGGAAAGGGTGCTGACCCTATCGGAACAGATTACGGCCGATGCCAGCACCCCGTTTGAGCAGGCGGTATTAATCGAACAATACTTACGACAATACCCCTACAACCTAGAAATCCCACCGATCCCAGAAGGAGTTGATCCGGTTGATTATTTTTTGTTCGATCTACAAGAAGGATATTGCGACCTTTATGCAAGCTCAATGGTTGTCATGGCGCGTAGCGTCGGCCTCCCAGCTCGGCTAGGAATCGGCTATCTCAATCCGCAAGCCCGGCCGGATGGAAAATATTTAATCACACAGGACTTAGGGCATTCTTGGGCGGAAATCTATTTTCCAGATGTTGGTTGGGTCGAATTTGAGCCAACCGCATCATTCCCGCTGACTGACAACAATCAATCGGTAGCACAAAACGAACCTGAAACCATTATCGACCCACAACTGCCCGATTTACCAGAGCCACCGTCAATCCCTGAAAGTCAGGTAGATCAACCCACTGTGGCGTCCTGGGTTTGGTGGACACTGATCGGCCTCGCCTTACTGCTTTTGGCTATCGCCATAACGGTCATACAAAATAGACGCCCACCTGAATCGATAGAAGAGGCGTTTAGATGGTTGCAACGCGCTGCAGATCGATTTGGTTATCCGATCAACCAGAGTGAAACAGTGGCCGAATTTGGGGATGGGTTAAGGCTATTTTTAGATCGTTGGTTAGATGGGTCGGCCGGAAAAATAGATGTTCAAGCGTTATCGCATAACATCACGCAGCTTGTCGATGATTTTGAAACAGACCGATACAGCTCAGCAGGATTAAGCGACCAGGCGTTCAATCAGTCATTGACTAATTGGAGCGCCTTGCAAGCCCCAATTAAGCGCTTAAGGTGGCGCAGGCGCTGGCAAACCTGGATGAACCGTTTTAGATGAGTTAGATTGGGCGTAATTATTCAGCAGTTTGGTCCAGTTTGACAAAAGGGTCTGTGTTCTTCGAAAAGATAAGCTAAAAACTGGCCCAATCTGGCGCAAGTAGTTAAGGTCTTGAATAATTACAATGGGGCAATAAAAAAAGGGCGATTTAGAATCTAATCTAAATCGCCCTTTTTTATCTTTTCGAAAGTCGCACCTTATCTTATTTCTAGTCTAAACATCGTAGATGTCTAACTAGACTAAAAGATGCGCTTAAGCTACATATTTGCGGTCAATGCTTCGAGGAACTCGTAGTTATCGTTTGTTTCGCGCACCCGTTGGATCATCGCTTCGGTTGCACTCGCCAAATCGTAACCTGGGGTGTCGATTAGATGGCCCAACATACGACGCATGGTGTAAACACGTGCCAACTCATCACCTGAAAGCAATAGTTCTTCGCGGCGTGTGCTTGAACGTTCGATATCAAATGCTGGGAAGATACGACGTTCCTGCATCCGGCGGCTAAGCATCAATTCCATGTTACCCGTACCTTTGAACTCTTCGTAAATTACGTCGTCCATACGGCTACCGGTATCTACCAATGTCGTTCCGATAATGGTTAAGCTGCCACCTTCTTCTAGGTTTCGGGCTGCACCAAAGAAACGTTTTGGCGGATAAAGGGCTGTGGGATCAAGTCCACCAGAAAGTGTCCGGCCGCTGGGTGAAAGGGTGAGGTTATAAGCCCGAGCCAAGCGTGTGATCGAGTCAAGCAAAATCACAACATCTCGTCCAGATTCAACCATACGTTTGGCACGTTCTAACGCCATTTCAGCGACACGGCAGTGGTTTTTTACCGGCTCGTCAAAGGTAGAGCTTATGACTTCACCTTCAACCGAGCGATCCATGTCAGTTACTTCTTCCGGCCGCTCACCGATCAATGCGATCATCAAATGTACTTCAGGATAATTGGCTGAAATACCGTTCGCGATATCTTTTAAAACGGTTGTTTTACCCGCTTTAGGTGGTGAAACAATCAAACCACGTTGGCCACGGCCGATGGGTGATACCAAATCGATCAAACGGGTTGATAAGATATTTGGGGTTGTTTCAAGTTTTAGTTTTTCTTCTGGGAAGATCGGGGTTAACCCTTCAAAACGAGGGCGCCCTTTCGCACGTTCTGGATCAAATCCATTTACAGATTCCACCCGAATCAAACTATGATATTTTTCATTATCTTTTGGACCGCGAACTTGGCCAATCACCATGTCGCCATGACGCAATCCTAGTCGGCGAATTTGCGAGTGTGACACATAGATATCACGGTCACTGGGTGAGTAGTTGGCACCAGCTCGCAAGAAACCCATAGGCTGCTTGTCTTCTGTCATCGTCTCTAAGACGCCGCCACGAAAATCAAGACCTTTCGCTTGCGCTTCTGTACGCAATATTTGATAGACGAGTGGCCCTTTTTTCATGGTGCTAAAGCCGTTGACACCAATTTCCTTAGCCAACATTCGAAGTTCGCTAAGCGTTTTTTTCTCTAATATATTGTAATCCATGTCTATCTCCAGACAATTTTGAGGGAGTAAAGCTGGTTAAAATCCAGCCGTCGTTTGTTGATTGATTCCTCTAGGTATTCTGCGAATCGAAAATCGATTCTCTTGAAATTTCTATAACTACCGCTTTTCCGCCCAGTTTCCCCTTACAAAGAAGACTTGTCTTCACAAAACACACGCTGTGCAACTATGAAACCACAAGTTGATTTATCTTTGTTTGGCTTATTGGAATTGGAGTTGAATAATTACAGCTTCTAATCTTAAATAACTTGGAAGGTTAAAACCAAAGTAGGAAGAACGCACAGTCCTTAAAGGCTATCAAGTTAAGTTTAACATTCACCTTATCAAATCTCGCAAAGGCCCAAATCAGTACTTATTGACTATAAATAATAAATTCGCAGGAATCGCAATCGGGTTCCATCAAACTACTCATCTAAAACAATCTTCGTGCTGGGAACAAATAGATTTAATAAGCTCTTGTAGTTTTATCTAAATCGACCATCAACATGCTTGAGTAAGTCCAAAATCGACCATTATACTGTTGCAAAACTATTTTGACGGGGAACGGTTTATAAAAACCACACCGGTAGTATAACGTGATACAGGCAAGGGGTCAATCAAAAGATAAAAGATTATTTATCAATTCGTTTAATAAAGTCCTCTGCTTTTTGGACCAATCTGGTATTTCCAATGAAAAATGGTGTTCTTTCATGTAAATCTCCAGGTACGAGGTCCATAATAGCTTGTTCACCGTTTGACGCGTAACCGCCAGCATGGTGGGCCAAATAAGCTAAGGGTGCTGCTTCATAGAGCAATCTGATTTTACCGTTCGGTTTTTCTTTCTCGCCGGGATACATAAACACACCACCTTTTAGCAAGTTGCGATGGAAGTCTGCTACAAGCGAGCCGATGTACCTTTCAGACAAACCTTCAGGGGCGTCTTTATCCTCTTCAGAGCTACCTTGCAGCCATTTGGTGTATTCTTGCACCCCTTCGGTCCAACGTTGCATATACCCATGATTTGCGCTGTAATATTTTGGTTCTGGAAAGCGCATGTCTGGATGGGAGAGTAGGAACTCACCGATGTGCGGGTCAAGTGTAAAACCATGGACCCCTTGTCCGGTGCTGTATACCAACATGGTGCTAGAGCCGTATAAAACGTATCCGGCCGCCAATAGCTTACGCCCAGGCTGCAAGCAGTCTTCGACTCGGCCGCGATTGGCCCAGTCAACACAGCGATAAATCCCGAAAATTGTTCCGATAGAAACGTTCACATCGATGTTTGAAGAACCGTCTAGCGGGTCATAAACCAATACGTAGCGCCCTTTTTGAAACTCACTAGGGATTTCGAGAATCTCTTCATGCTCTTCAGATGCCATTGCACACACCCGGCCGGTGTGGTCACACAAACGGAAGATTGTACGGTCCGCATAAACGTCTAGCTGCTGCTGCTCTTCCCCCTGCACATTGATTTCCCCTGCCGACCCTAAAATGTCGGCTAAACCGGCCCGAGTTGTTTTATTCGCGATCAACTTGGCTGCCATCGCGATATCGTAAAGCAGGTTTGTAAAGTCACCTCGGGCATAATCTGGTTGATTTTCAAGAATATAACGCTCAATAGTTACAATCTTTCTCTTAAATTTCATATTGTTGGACATGAACTAACCTCTTTAATGGATTGCGTTTAGCAATAATTGGGGAAGACCCAGCTATAGGAATTAATGATTGGTGTTAAACGAACAATGCTTAATTCCTTTAAAGTTTTTAAAAATTAATAACGGCTGATGATGGAAAGTTTGGCGACCCTACAGAATTATACAGTTTACAGATACACACATGAAACAATGTACGAAAGTTTTACTATCAGATCAACTCAAATAGAAAAAGCAGATAGTATCCGGGCACTATACCCCACAAGATGGTGTCTAAGCGGTCCATAATGCCGCCGTGCCCCGGAATGATACCGCCATAATCTTTCACTCCAGCCTGGCGTTTTAACATCGACATACACAAATCACCAAGCGGAACAAAAATCGCTAGTATCAAAGCGATTAACAATACAGATCGGGTATCAAAATGGGGGTAAAAGTACAGGCCAAAAAGCGGTGTAATCAGGCAACTAAACGCAATACCTGATAAGTATCCTTCAATGCTTTTTCCAGGGCTGATGTTGGGTGATAGTTTGGTACGGCCGATTAGGCTACCAAAAATATATGCACCTACATCTGCAGCCCAAATCGCAAACATCAGCATTAAAAAGGCACTACCGTCTATGTCTAACGCTCGAACCCGGATCAAATAGCGCCCCATCCAACCAAGAATGACAAATCCGAATATCATTTTGATCAGGTGATTATGGGGAAAAGTTGCATTCCGCCGCTCATAGCCCCATAAAGAAAGGGCTAACAACGAGAAAAATGCGATTTGAATATAAAAGTCAACGCCTGGGGAAAAATGAAACTTCTCTGCCAATAAAACGAGAAGCACTGCGCCCATCAACCATATTGAATGAATTTGGTTCTTCTCCCCAAAAGCCATCCGTGCATACTCATAACAGCCGAGCAGCATAAGGGCGAACAGAATGAGAGTGAAAGGCCATCCCCCAAAGTATATGATCAAATAAAAGGTAGGAACCCCGGTTATGACGACGAAAAATCTTTGCCAAAACATAAATCAGTTGGCGCAGCTAGTGTCACGACTAAGATGATACGATAGATAAATTTGCTGAGAAAGTCGTGACCTTAACTGTTTCTGCAATTCTTTCATTGATCGTATCACGCTAGTGGAAACACTAGGTTGCTAAAGCCCCAAAACGCCGATCTCGGCCGGTGTATGACACCAATGCTTCATAAAGCTCTGCCCGGCCAAAATCGGGCCAATACACCGGTGTTAGGTAGTATTCTGAATAGGCGGCCTGCCAGATCAAAAAGTTGCTAATGCGATACTCGCCGCTGGTCCGAATCAGAAGATCAGGATCAGGCACACCGGCCGTAAACAGATATTTGCCAAATGTCTCTTCATCTAAGTCATCGGGCGAAAGGCCGTCGGCCAAGATTCGGCGGGTCGCATGCACAATTTCAGCTCGGCCGCCGTAGTTAAAAGCAACATTCAACAAAAGACGATCATTGCCTTTGGTTAACTCGATCGCCCGGTTGACCTTTTCTTGCAAAAGCGGTGCAACCCCATTCAAATCCCCGATATGGGAAACCCGAACTCCTTGATCGTGTAGATCATAAATCTCTTGATCTAAAACACGGGCAAAAATACGCATTAGTCCGCGAACTTCTGACTCAGGTCGAGTCCAATTCTCGGTAGAAAAGGCGTAGATGGTTAGAATTTCAATATTAAACTCAATGCAAGAGTCGATAATTTCTCGCAGGTTTTCTACCCCAGCACGATGGCCCGCTTGTCTGGGCAACATCCGCTTTTTGGCCCACCGGCCATTTCCATCCATGATGACAGCTACATGCTTGGGGATTTTAAGTCCACCTAAATCGAGTTTTTCTTTGTTTAATACCATCTTAATTGATCCTTAGTATGAATGTATCAGATATCACTATCAATTAATAAATGTAAAGCAAACGAGATTTAGACAAGAGCACTTGAGTGCTCAAAGTTAAGAAACCGGTCAATTATATGTTTGCTTAGGCAAATAGTGGCGCAACAAGATGTTATAGCTGCAACAGTTCAGATTCTTTCTTTTTACCAACAGCCTCGCCATTGGCGACCATTTTATCTGTCAACTTCTGCAAGCTTTCATGTGCAGCTTTTTCTTCATCTTCAGAAATCATCTTTTCTGATTTCATATCACGAAAATCATTTTGCACATCGCGGCGAACATTTCGAATCGAAACTTTTGACTCTTCCACCCGTTTTCCAACCTGCTTGGCCAATTCACGGCGTCGTTCTTCAGTCAAGGGGGGGATATTGAGTCGGATCAATTTACCATCGCTGTTTGGGGTTAAACCCAGGTCAGATTTTTGAATGGCACGTTCAATCGCCGAAACGGAGCTAGCATCATACGGCTTAATTAAAAGTTGTTGTGGTTCGGGAACCGAAACCCCAGCAAGCTGATTTAATTTAAGTGGTGAACCGTAGATTTCTACAACCAATCGGTCTAGTAAGGCAGGTGATGCCCGACCTGTTCGAAAAGAGTCTAGGTCAGCTTGCAAAGCGTTAACGGCCCCTTGCATGCGGCTTTCTGCGTCTTGCAATAGTTCGTCTATCATGTTTTTTCTCTCTTTGTTGGAATACTATTTACTCTGGAGTGAGGGTACCAAAAATTCTTGATTAATCAAGGTCGATAGTACCATAGGCCAATGGAAATTCAACTTCTTAGTCGCTTTATTTAAATCGGGGAAGTTATTGAGAAATTAGTGTCCCAACATTTTCACCCATCAGCAACCGATTAATTGAATCTTTTTCCCATAAATCCAAAACAACGATCGGCATTTCATTGTCCATACACAGGGAGATAGCGGTTGAGTCCATCACTTTGAGTCGTGAGTTCAACGCATCGATATAGTTTAGCTGATCGTATTTGACCGCTTCAGGGTTTTTCATCGGGTCAGAATCATAAACGCCGTTTACTTTTGTCCCTTTGATCAATACTTGTGCGTTGATTTCATTGGCTCGCAATGCCCCGGCCGAATCTGTTGTGAAATATGGATTCCCGGTGCCCCCACCAAATATGACAACCCGTCCTTTTTCCATGTGTCGAATCGCACGGAGGCGGATATATGGTTCTGCGATCGCCCGCATTTCGATAGAGGTTTGCACGCGTGTTGGCACACCCGCTTGTTCTAATGCATCGCGTAGAGCCAAACTGTTCATGACAGTTGCAATCATGCCCATATGGTCGGCCGTCGTTCGGTCCATCCCCATTTCCATACCGATCGCACCGCGCCATAAGTTGCCGGCCCCGATTACCACGGAAACCTGTACCCCAAGACTGTGTACAGATTTGACAACCGATGCCACGTAGGCGGCTCGGGTCGGGTCTAAACCAAACCCTTTGTCAGTGGCCATCGCTTCACCACTGAGTTTAAGAAGAATTCGATCATATTTTAATTTTGCCATCTTGTTTAAATCTCCTTAATGATAGATTGTAGGTAACCTATATCTGTATAGTTACGATTGTTGTAGGCTTCCCATAAAAATGTCTAAAAAAAGGGCGTAGATTTTCATCTACGCCCTTTCAGCTTACTCTTTTGATTCGCCGATCTCAAATCTGGCAAATCGGCCGATGATAATATTTTCACCGGTCGCACTGATTGTTTCAGTGACCAAATCCTTGATCTTCTTGCTGTCGTCTTTTACAAAGCCTTGCTCTAGCAAGCAAACTTCTTCGTAAAATTTAGAAAGGCGGCCAGCAACGATTTTTTCAACAATATGTTCTGGTTTGCCTTCTGCCAATGCTTGGCTACGCAAAACATCTAGCTCACGATCTAATTCAGTTTTGTCGACGTCTTCTGTACTGACATATTTAGGAGACATCGCAGCGATCTGCAACGCAACGTTGTGTGCCAAGTCTAGAAATGTCTCGTTTTTTGCGACAAAGTCGGTTTCACAGTTAAGTTCCAGCATAACGCCGATACGGCCGCCGGTATGTGAATACATTTTGATCAAACCTTCGTTTGCATCACGGCCTACACGCTTTGCAGCACGTGCTGCACCTTTTTCACGTAACAAGTCAACCGCTTTATCGAAGTTGCCGTCACTTGCTTCAAGTGCTTTTTTCGTCTCTAAAATGCCTGCGCCAGTTGCTTGACGCAGCTCTTTTACCATTTGGGCAGTAATTTTTGCCATGACCTACTATTCTCCTACATCATTCAATTGCTGCGGCTCTAAAAAGCTGAAGAACTAAAATTGAACAATTCAAGTCTACGGAATATCTAAGTTCCGCTTGGGATTTATTTATATAAAAGGCGAACCGTTTCAGGTTCGCCTAAATTCAATTTGTAAAAAATTAACCGATATGATCGGATATTTGGGCGAATTTAATCTTCTGATGCTTCAGGAGCAGCTTCTTCAGCAGCTGGAGCTTCGGCTTCTTCGGCTGGTGCTTCAGCGGCCGGTGCTTCCTCTGCTGCAGGTGCTTCTTCAGCAGCTGGGGCTTCAGATGCAGCTTCTTCTTCAACTTCAGGTTCAGCCATGCTCTCGATATGAGAAAGTGTTGAATCACCTAGAAGCTCGCTGTCTTCGAGTTCATCGATGCCATCAAACGATCCAGCTGGTGTTTTGTCACCATCTTTTCCAGAATCAAGCGCTGAGTCTTGGCGCATATTGATCCCTTCAAGGGCAGCGTCAGCCATACGGCCGCAAATCAATTTAATGGCGCGGATCGCATCGTCGTTTGCTGGGATGACATAGTCAACCGCTTCTGGGTTACAGTTTGTATCAACCATACCCACAATCGGCACACCTTTTTTGTTTGCTTCCAAAACAGCGGTATCTTCGTTATTAACGTCGATAACAAAAACAGCTTCAGGAAGACGGGTCAAGTTGCGCAAACCACCTAGGCGGCTGGTCAATTTATTGATTTCGCGCTCTAACATCAAACGTTCTTTCTTTTTAAGACCGTCCCATTCTCCAGCTTCGCGTTGTTTCTCAAGTTTGTCCAAATGGTTCAAACGTTGACGGATGGTGGTCCAGTTGGTGAGTGTTCCACCCAACCAGCGTTGATTGATGTAAGGTTGTCCTGCACGTAGTGCTTCTTTCGCGACGGTGTCTTGTGCTTGGCGTTTTGTACCAACGAATAGAACCGATCCGCCAGCAGCAACGGTGTCACGGATGAAGTTATAAGCATCATCGATCATGACAATCGTTTGTTGCAGGTCTAGAATATGAATTCCATTCCGCTCAGTAAAGATGTACTGAGCCATTTTCGGGTTCCAGCGACGAGTGCGATGGCCAAAGTGCACGCCCGTTTCGAGCAGCGCCTTCATTGAGATTACAGGCATTTTCAAACTCCTATTGTTTGTTAGTTTAGCGGTCCAATTCTTGATTAGCAGCTAACGTCCATACTCATCATCCAAAGTTGGAACAAACGAAATACAGGCAGAAAATAACATCTGCTCATCTGCATCAAAGTTTGCACATCCAAATTTGTCAAAGTATGTGTGGGATAAAAAGTGCTACGGAGCGTGTTGATAACGTCCGCATCGACCAAAAATTATATTCTGAATGGAATTTAATAGCAATAGATTTACAAAAATCATTTGCACGGCATAATCACAAAATGGTCAGACGTTTAAGCGTTTGCCTAAATTATCGATAAAACAGATAAATCGCTTGAGCGTAGCCACGCTCAATGCCCCTTTCAAGCGAAACTCCGAAGAGGAATAAACGATGCAAGAAGTTACTGAAGATATCAATAAATGGCTAGCAGCAGGCCAAACGGTTGGGCTAGCGACCGTCATTCAAACGTGGGGATCCGCTCCACGCAAAGCGGGCGGCAAGATGGCGATTACGCCAGATGGGCAAATGTCAGGCTCTGTTAGTGGAGGGTGCGTTGAGGGGGCGGTGTTTGAACAAGCGGTAGAGGCGATTTCAAACCAGCAGGGAAAATTGCTGGAATTTGGGGTAGCAGATGAAACCGCGTGGGAAGTCGGCCTCGCCTGTGGTGGTAACATTCGCGTTTTTGTTGAAGAGCTCGATGAAACGATCTATCGCACGATTCAAGAGATTATTTCGGGGGATCGGTTTGGAGCACTTGCAACGATTGTCACTTCGGCCGACGACAAACTTGTTGGCACCAAATTTGTCACTGACGGGACACAGCTCATCGCGGGTCAAGCTCCTCAAGAAGCGATAGATGTTGCCTTATCCGGCTTAAAAGCGGGAAAAAGTCAGTTGGTTAGCCTTGCAGACGGTAGCGAGATGTTTATCGAGCTATTTTTGCCAGCACCTCAATTGGTCATGATCGGCGGTGTTCACATCGCGATTGCGCTCGCCCAACTGGCCCAGGTTCTAGGGTACAAGACGATTGTCATTGATCCGCGACGGGGGTTTGGTAATGTCGAACGCTTCCCACATGTCGACACCCTCATTCAAAAATGGCCTAAACTTGCCTTAGAGGAAATAACCATCAATGAAAATACGGCCGTTGCGCTGCTGACCCATGATCCGAAAATAGATGACCCAGCCATCCATCAGGTTTTAAGATCATCCGCGTTTTATGTCGGGGCTCTAGGCAGTCGCAAGACACATGCGAAACGGGTGGCAAGGCTATTAGAGGCTGGATTTTCTCAAGAGGAGATCGACAAGATTTACGGGCCGATCGGGCTAAGCATTAATGCGAAAACGCCTGAAGAAATCGCCCTTTCAGTTTTAGCAGAGGTCGTGAAGGCACGGAGAAGCTAATGGGCGGCCGCTATCTCGGCCGATATTTTTCATATTCGGCCGGGGTATCAATGTCGATTATCACGGCCGGATCTTCTAAATCAAAAGGCAAAACGTGCGATTGATGCCTCTTTAACAGAGCCCGGGGGGACTTTTCGGCCGGTAACGTTTCGAATTCTTCAAAGAGCATAAATGGAAATATTACCGGATGCCCCCGTTGCCCCGCATAGACAGGGGCCACAATGCGAGTCGGGTTTTTACGCCATATTTCAACACACTCATTTAGCAGATTCGTGGTCACTATCGGCATATCTCCGGGCAAGACCATTACCGCATCAAAGCGAGTCGAGAACCTATCATTTTGTTTCAGGGTAGCCAGCGCCAACTTCACCGATGAAACCATCTCTCCGGTGGCAAAATTATCGTTGTGTACTCGAGGAATATCTTGCACCAATGGGAGCGATTCAACTCGCTCGGCATACCCTCCTGTCACCAGTAAGATCTCCTCGATATTCGCCTTCTGCACATGGGCCAAGGTCGTTTCAAGCACGGTAGATTTTCCCCATGGCAGTGCCATTTTCGAGGTACCCATGCGGCTGCTATTTCCGGCCGCCAATACAACTGCAACTATCTTTAATTGTTTCATAAAAGGGACCAACCTCTTATCCGTCCTCAAGTCCTTCCCATATTCTTTACCCATACCACATGAGCCATAGACCAAATTTATCCGAATCGTTTTAATTAGGGAAATCAAACAAACCCACAGCTGATCTTTTGAAGAACTTTAGAACAGCGATCGGGGTGGAGACAAACTTATGAAAGAATTCCTATGCTATGACGACGAAGCCTCACGTGAATGGTTAAATTTTTTGTTGCTGCGCCAAATCGATAGCGAAGCAGAAGCTTATGTGATGGACCATCTGCGGACCCATGTTAAGTTAAATGATGCTGAGTTGAATAAAGTGCTCGATATTATGCATGACATTTTAGCTGAAGAGTTCAGCGAAAATTAGACACAGCGACCACCAACCTTTTCTAGGGTAAACAACTACATTTAATAGAAACTGGGCTGTGGCGGACCAACATCGCTGACTTCGTCTTTAGAGAAATCGCTTGATTAAGCACCTATTTCAGGTGTAAGTGCGATTTTTCACGAGGTCACGAAGGGTACGCATGACCTTTAGCATATCTATTTGCTCTGAATATGCGCAAACCATGACCAGAATTCTACTGACATCGCATGAAACGCAACATAGACTGGTATTACCAAGTTAGAAACACGAATCCGCATCGATGATGCTAACCGTTCACTTAGCTCTAATTGCTGACCAATTTTAGATAACCACTATGTCTCAAAATCACGTATTTGACTCCGAATTAGCCAAACGGCATCCAATTAATATTCTTCTAGTTGATGATAACACCATCAATCTAAAGGTAGCTTCACGCATGCTATTGCGCATGGGCTATGAAGTCGACCAAGCTGTCAATGGGCTTGAAGCGGTAAAAGCTCAAACCCAGAACGGTTATGACTTGATATTTATGGATATTCAGATGCCGGAGATGGATGGTGTCACAGCAACAAAAACGATCATTGCCAACTTTGCACCGGAAGACCGGCCGCGGATTGTAGCCGTTACCGCCCACGCGATGAAAGGGGATCGGGAACGTTATTTAGAAGCTGGGATGGATGGGTATATTAGCAAGCCGGTCCGCGTCGAACGCTTAATCGAAGCGATTCAAGAAACTCCCTGCAAAAATCCGGTCAGTGAAACAGAAATGGTAGGTATGGCTGAAAGTGGTGCAGCTGGTGGCCAAGCCGAAGTAGCATCGAGCAGCAGCGCCCCTGCACCGGTTGATATCAGCATGTTCGCTGAAATGTTAGGTATGGACAATGAAGACGCTGAAGAAATGCTGCCAGAATTGGTAGAGCTATTTTTAGAAGATTCGGCCGAGCAGTTAGATTCGATGGCGACCGCCGTCAACAGTCAAGATTTTGACTTATTGCGCGGTGCGGCCCATAAAATGAAAGGTGGCTCTGCGAGTGTGGCGGCGGTCCCTTTATCTAAAGTATGTGGAGAGCTAGAGCATATGGGGATTAGCCAATCGCTTGATGGCGCACAGGAGCAAATAGATTTAGCAAAAGCGGAATTTAATCGTTTGAAGAGCTGGTTTGAAAGCCGCTAAATTTTAAACCCATACGCACGACGAACATCTTTATTGATGAGCCATGCTAAACCCAAGAGTGGCTGAAAGAGTGGAAAGTATCCATAATCGGCCCCGAAATAGCGCCACACCGTATTGCCTACAATCTCAGGTTCAATAAAACTAAACACACCTACAATCACGGTACAAACCGTTTCGAAGCCTAACACACTCACAGAAAGCCACCAGGCACTCTGCCCCCATTTCTCCCTATAAACAATACCCACAGTCGCAATTAGGTAGCTAAGCGCAGCCACAAGGCTCATTGCTGGGGGCAAATAGTAAGTTACCCCTTCTTTAAAGAAGAGCCGATAGACGGCCCGAAAACCGGTTGATAAAGCAAGGACAGGATATGAAACGGCTAAAATAACCCCGGCCGCTTGAATAAATCCATCCCAAGATGACTGCTCCGGTTTTGGTGGGTGCCCCTCAACAGGTGTTTTAAGCTGATCAGTCATTTGATTTTTTGCGCTTTGATTCAGTGACAATTCTTTTCATAAGCTCGATATCACGCCCCATATTGCGCTGTTGGCTCCACAAATACATGACATAGACAAATCCGATCACCCACATAATGGCATACCCCATAACCAAATAAACAGAGGTCACATGTGGATCTACTTGGGCAAGAATAGAGAAGTTCATGCAGAGCATTATAGATTCTATCCGCGAGTTGGGAGCAATTTTTTTACCTTCTCCGTATAATCATAGGATCAGAGTAATCGATTGTTAACAATTACTCTAAAAAACAATGCAACTATTCAGCCTTACCCATATTTTCTCCCAGATTTTGGTAGGATGAATAGAACCAAATCAACTAAAATTCAAGCGACACCAAAATAGGAGACCCCATGAACAACTACACATTTGATAATCTAAATGAATTTATTGGAAAAGAAATCGGTGTGTCCGATTGGGTCACCGTTGATCAAGAAATGATCAATGCATTTGCAGATGCAACCGGAGACCATCAGTGGATTCATGTGGATGTAGAACGTTGCAAAAAGGAAAGCCCACTGGGAACAACAATCGGGCATGGCTATCTGACCCTTTCATTAGTCCCCATGTTATCAGCCCAAATCGGCACATTGCCTTCGGGCATCAAGCACGTTCTCAATTATGGGTCAGAAAAAATCCGTTTTCTGAATCCGGTACCGGCCGGATCAAATGTGCGCATGCGTAGCAAGTTGATGGATGTTTCAGAAAAAGGTACCGGCCGCTATTTATTCAAATCTGAAGTTACAATTGAAATTGAAGGTACCGATCGGCCGGCGATGATTGCCGAAACGTTAGCACTCGCATTTATCTAAGATTTCGCACCCCCCTGCGAATACCAGTCCCCTACTCAACAGAATATGACTAAAGAGAAGCTTCCCACGACTCAATTTTCGTTAGACAGCAAGTTCACCCAAGAAGAAGGAATGATTATCTTATCCGGCTTACAAGCCCTTGTACGGATACCGATCGATCAGCACAAAGCGGATCAAGCGGCCGGATTAAATACCGCCACCTTTATCTCTGGATATCGTGGATCCCCTTTAGGCGGCTATGATTTTCTGCTTCAACGGAACAAGGAACTGCTAAAGGCACATAAAGTCACATTCATACCGGGCGTAAACGAAGATTTGGCCGCTACAGCCGTACTTGGCAGCCAAATCGCCAATCTGCTGCCACAGCCCAAATATGATGGGGTTTTGGGCATATGGTATGGGAAAGGACCAGGGGTCGATCGCAGTGGCGATATCTTCAAACATGCGCAAACAACCGGGGTTGGTAAAAACGGAGGTGTGCTCGCCTTGGCCGGTGACGACCCAACCGCCAAATCTTCAACGATCCCATCCCATTCTGAAATCGCCTTATATGATGCTCAGATGCCTGTTTTGTACCCAGGCAACGTCCAAGAGGTCATCGAATACGGCCGGATCGGGCTCGAAATGTCCCGTTATTCAGGGTCATGGGTTGGATTAAAGTTTGTGACCAATGTAGCTGACTCATTTGAAACAGCTGAACTACGGCCGATTCAAATTTCACATCCAGAGTTTCACTATCAAGGTCGGCCGTGGACCCCGACCCAAAACCCGGCCCTGCTTGCTCCCCATTCGCTGAACCAAGAAAAAGAAATATATGAAGGTCGCTTAGAGGCTGCACACCGATTTGCGGCCGTCAACGATGTCAATCAGATCAGGGCAAAATCAAACGACGATTGGATCGGAATTGTCTGTGCGGGAAAAACCTACTATGACGTGATGGAAGCCCTACATCTTTTGGGTATGACCGGTGAAAACCTGAATCGCTACGGCATCCGCATATTAAAGCTCGGCATGATATACCCGGTCGAGCCTACGATTGTCAAAACGTTTGCAAAAGGGCTAGAGCAAATCTTCGTCATCGAAGAAAAACGATCTTTTGTAGAAATGTTCATCCGTGAAATCTTGTACAACGAAGTTGAACGCCCCTACATTGTGGGCAAACGGGATGAAAACGGAGATTTCTTGGTGCGTGGGGACTATGAATTAGACGCCGATCAAATCACTGAACTATTGGCCAAACGGTTGTCAAAAAAGATTCCGGCCGAAGCGTTCACCTCACGCGTGGCCCAATTAATTGCCCCACCACCAGCGATTCAGTTAGACATGAGTGCCCCGATGCCAGCCCGGACCCCCTATTTCTGCTCAGGCTGCCCTCACAACGCTTCAACCGTCGCCCCCGAAGGATCATTGCAGGGTGGCGGTATCGGCTGTTCCACGCTCTCTATTTTGATGGATCGGAGTGTAACCGGTGTGACACAGATGGGAGGTGAAGGAGCCCAATGGATCGGTGCGTCCCCATATTCCAACGTCGACCATATTTTCCAACATATCGGTGACGGAACATTGTTCCACTCAGGCTCAATGGCGATTCGGCAGGCTTTGGCTTCAAACGCCAGCATGACGTATAAAATTTTGTTTAACGGGGCGGTCGCCATGACCGGTGGGCAAACGGCCGATGGCGAGATGGATATTCCAGAGTTGACCCGTCTATTAGATGCTGAAGGAATTGTGCAGACCATTGTCGTCTCCCATGACCCAAGCAAATTCTCGGCCCAAACATCCTGGGCAAAAGGGGTTCAGGTTTGGGATCGAGATCGACTCATGGAAGCCCAAGAGGTTCTGCGGGATGTTGAAGGGATTACTGCACTTATCTACGATCAACCCTGTGCAACTGAGCTACGCCGCGAACGCAAGCGGGGCAAAGTGCAAGATCCTAAAACCCGAGTCATGATTAATGAAGAGGTTTGCGAAGGATGTGGGGATTGCGGCGTAAAATCGAACTGTCTGAGTGTGTTTCCAGTGGAAACTGAATTCGGCCGGAAAACACAAATCCACCAATCTTCATGCAATAAAGATTATTCTTGTCTAAAAGGGGATTGCCCAGCCTTTGTGACAGTTGTCGCGGCCGACGAAAAGCCGGTTCTAAAAATAATGGGGCTTCCCGCTGGGCTACGGGAGAAGTTAGAAAACCTGCCAGAACCACGCACCTTGCCTCCATCCGAAGGAAATGTGTACATGGCCGGGATCGGGGGAACCGGTGTGGTCACCATCAATCAAATTCTTTGTACAGCCGCAATGCTAGATGGCAAGCATGTCAATGCCCTTGACCAAACCGGCCTAAGTCAAAAAGGTGGCCCCGTTGTGTCGCACGTCCGTGTTACAACAGAAAAGCGGCCGATGTCGTGCATGATCGGCAAGGATGAAGCAGATGCTTACCTTGTATTTGACCTATTGAGTGGCACAACCGAGGTCAATCTAAAACGAGCTCGAAAAGGGCATACGGTGGCGGTTGTATCAGATAGCAAAACCCCAACCGGCACGATGGTGCGAGATAAAGCGGTTCAATTCCCTCAGATCGATATGCTGCGCAGACGGCTAGACATGGTGACCAACGCTGAGCAAAATATCTATTTCAATGCGATCGACTTGAGTGAAAAGCTGTTCGGCAGCCATATTCAAGCGAATATTATGGTCATCGGTGCTGCTTATCAGTTGGGCATTCTGCCGATCACGGCTGTCGCCATTGAACATGCAATACAGCTAAACGGGACCGCCGTCGAGCAAAATCGACAAGCATTCCGTGTCGGCCGTATGATCGCTATCAACGGTGGCGAGCTAGACCCAACGTTTATTACATCTCAAAAAGAGACGCCTAAGCCCGCACTTTCGGCCGAAGCCCGTCAAATCGTCTCGTCAGTAGGTGCAGATGGTGAATTGCAACGAATGCTTGAGCTGCGTGTTCCTGAACTAATCGCGTATGCCAATGCGGCTTATGCTCAAGAATATGCCGATTTCGTCGCCAAAGTCCTCTCAAGCGAATCTGGTAAAGGAAATGGTGAACTCAGTGAAATGGTTGCTCGCTATCTTTTCAAACTGATGGCGTATAAAGATGAGTATGAAGTTGCCCGATTGCATTTAAAAAGCAGATTTTCTGACGCAATTACCGATGAGTTTGGTCCCAATGCAAGTGTAAAATTTATGCTTCACCCCCCACTTTTACGAGCCATGGGAATGCAAAAGAAAATCGCCCTTGGGAGTTGGATCCGGCCGTTTTTCAAACTTCTCGCAGCCATGAAATTTTTGCGCGGCACCCCGCTAGATATCTTCGGCAAAGTGGCCGTCCGTCGCGAAGAGCAACGGCTTCCTCAAGAATACAAAGCGATGGTTGAACAAGAATTAGAGCATCTTTCACCCATAACCTACGCAACAGCAACGGCGCTAGCCGAAGCACCCGATATCATAAGAGGGTATGAAGATATTAAGCT
>JAHDEB010000001.1:72760-105052 GCA_020629055.1 Chloroflexota bacterium | reverse complement strand
CGAGGGAGATGGAGCAAAAGAAGTTGGTAGCGATTGTCAATCCTTAATATTTCCTGAACAACTATCGCTATTGTTAGTCGTATTGGCAGCATTTACCCTTACAATTTAATCTGTGAAAAAATTAATCGGCCCAAAATTAAGGCTGAATGTTTAGGCTGTCCCTAATAAATCCTCTGCCGAGCAGGAATAACCATTCGAGATGTGTTTATCTGTTTCATTCCTGCTCCTCAACGTACCATCCAATTACAGTCATAAGAATGTGTCTCATACTCTGAACCATCAAAGAGTGAACGACCATCATGTTCTACCGATGTAGCGTTCGCAGATATTGTTCTCTAAATTTAGTCATGAAAAAATTATTCGTTTTATCTATCTCTTTCATGTCGCTCCTGCTTTTGTTCCTGCGACCTGCAGAAATTCAGTCACAATCGGTCACGATCTGCAATATCATTTTAGATGTAAGTGCGGTGCCACAGCTTTACTACAAAGACGCCACCCTCTTGATCCAAGTAAACGACGCCACCGATGTTTCACTCAGTTCAGGTCGGGACTCAATCCCCTTTACCCAAGCAGGCAACCAGCTGATTGTGACGACCCAAGCAACTGAGCTCAGCTTGAGCCTGTCTCCCGGCAGCCAATCGGCCGACCTTTGCAAAGTCACCCCTGCCCCCCTACGTGATGATAAAAAATGGGCATGGTCACACGGTTTTGATGACAATACCTTTCTTAAAAATGCCATCTCCGAATTTAGGGCGAAATCCTGGCCAGCAACGATTTTTGCAATCGCAAAAGACTACCGCATCGACCGAAACGAAAATTGGATTGTTGACGAGCCATTCTACAATCAAACCCTGCTAAGCGAAGGTTGGGCGCTAGGCAACCACTCATGGAACCATGAACGCTTCGACACATCTACCCCAACGTCGGAAGATTACAAAGAAGATATTCTTAAAGGCCAAGCGCATTTAGAAGCCGCCATCGGCCGCTCATTTGCACCAGACTTTCGCGTGATGGTGTTTGCATCTCCCAACTTTTCCAGCGCTTATAATCAGCCTTTTGCAGAAGCTATGGCAGAAACTGATTTACTCCTTCAAGAAACAGGGAATGATTACCTATTAACGGTTAATAGCGACAGCGATTTTACCGCTGGGTCAAACACCGCCCGCACGCTTACCAATCGAACTCAAATCGGCCGCGATATTTCAATCGAGTTCGCACCAGAACAGGTTATCGCCACAATCGATTGGATGTCAAACAATCAGTCCAGTGGTCAACGATTTTGGTACAACAGCTTGGCCCATGGCACAAAAGAAGCCAATATCAAAACTGTGATAGACCATGTTTGGCAAAATTATGGCCCTGAAGGGAGCAATGAAGCGTGGGTCGCCTCATCCACAGAAATTTACAGCTATATTCTAAAACGTGATGCGATGAAAATTAATGTTGAGATCACAGGACAAGCGATTGATCCATCATTAGAAAATAAGGTTTATATTCCTGCAATCCAAAGTATGCGTAACTGGACAAGTTCGATGTCAACTGAAGAGGAAAAGAGGCAAGTTCAACCATTTTTGCTCCAGCTATCCGGCCGAGGGTTACAACAGTTAAAAGAAAAGTAAAGGCCCCGACAAATAACCGTCAGAACTAAAAAGAGCGTTGTTAGGTGTTTTCCTAACAACGCTCTTTTTTTACGATCTTTATTTCAGATTTTAGTGATTTAAAATCTGAGACAAGAACAATTTTGTCCGCTCATGCGTTGGATTATTGAAGAAGTTTTCTGGACTGTTAATCTCAACGATTTGTCCACCATCCATAAAGATGATCCGTTTGGCCACTTCTCGCGCAAAACCCATTTCATGGGTAACAGCCACAATCGTATAACCCGCTTCTGCCAAGTCACGCATTACGTCTAATACCTCTGAAATCATTTCAGGGTCAAGGGCCGATGTCGGTTCGTCAAACAACAAGATCTTCGGCTGCATGGTTAATGCCCGTGCAATCGCCACACGCTGTTGTTGACCACCAGATAGCTGGCCAGGGTACTTGTCTGCCTGTTCTGGGATACCAACACGGTTTAGCCACAGCATCGCCAAATCTTCAGCTTTTTCTCGTGTCCATTTCCGTACGTTAATCGGTGCCAACGTAATATTGTCCAAAACAGTTAAATGTGGGAACAGGTTAAACTGTTGGAACACCATGCCGACTTCGCGACGGATCTCATTAATGTTACGCACGTCATGGGTCAATTCAGTCCCATCAATAATAATGCGTCCTTCTTGATGTTCTTCAAGACGATTCATGCAGCGAATAAATGTTGATTTCCCAGAACCGGATGGTCCCAGAATAACCACAACCTCACCGGATGCGACCGTTAGGTCAACCCCTTTTAAGGCTTCAAATTCCCCATACCATTTATGCACATCTTTACAGACGATGGCTTCTTTCGTTTTTGTTGCTTCTGGACCTTGCATTACATCCATTATTTTATATCCTCGATTTATTACCTAAGAACAAGATTTTAAGAATTGTCCCAAAATATTCTTGTTCCTAATTAGCTAAAGATTTTTCTAGGAAATTTACCCCTGTGGGTATTAAATCTTTAGCTCCTAGCGTTTTAAAAATGAGAGACCCTTTTTTCTAATTATTGATCTCTCATTCATTAGTCGTTCTTAGAAGTGGGTATCGCCTAACGAATCCCCAGCCCCGTACTCTCTTCGATTCGTCGGCTGTAAAGTGACACAATTGAGCTCACTAGGAAATAAGCGATAAATAGGAAAAGATAAACTTCTGTTTTTAATCCAAGCCATTGATCGTTGGTGAACACAGCCCGGCCGATTCCCACAAAGTCAAACAGTCCAATCAATGACACCAATGATGATGACTTGAATGTACCGATAACCGACCCTGCTAAAGCTGGAATCAGGATTCGTAAAGCCTGGGGCAGAATAATAAACCGGTATTTCTGCAACGCATTCATACCTAAGGCATCTGCCGCCTCGTATTGTCCTCGCGGAATCGCCTGCAATCCACCTCGTATAAGTTCGGCCATATAAGCGGCAGAGAAAATCGTATAACCGATCATTACCGCAAATACTTTCTTGAATGAGCCAGAACCGTCAACAGGAAGGAAGAAGGGTGCCATAACGATTGCTAAGAACAGCAGCGTAATCAATGGTACACCGCGGACAAATTCGATAAACACAACGCTTGCAGCTTGTACCATATTGCCGTTGTACATCCGCTGGAACAAGTACGCCAACAATGGGATGATGAGCGGCCACAGTGCAATCCCTCGTTCAATATTATTTCGAGAAGTTGCCCACAAGTTTGTGTTCTCACACAAAGCGGGGATTGTCCCCAAACAGTTTCCGAACGTATTTGTGTATAACAATATCGTCGTTAAGATCAGCGTAACGGGCCAAATAATCCACCATGGAATACCCTGCACATCAGCACGCCGGCCCAGTGCAAGCAAAATACCCACCGGGAATGATGCCAAGTTAACAAAAATCGCAAAAATAATTGTTAGCAGCAAACCGCCCCATTGGTCAACATTAATGGGTGGATACCAGCCATTTTGCCCTATGAACCGCCAAATAACATAAGCCAAGGGCCACGCCAATACCCAAATAGCGATATTGAGCGGTGTCAGTTGCAATACGTTGAAAAAGTATAACAGTCCAAAAATTGCAAGAACCACAATTTCCCAACGTATCAGAGTTGAGAAATTAATAAAGGGTCCTTCATATGCGATGCCGGCCAACAATATATAGAGGGCAAAAGGTGAAATCAACCAGCCAATGTTTGTAATATTTTTCAGGATCTGTACGCCATTATTTTCGGCGAACCTATCTCGATTTGTAATCGATGTCAGCAGCCACAAGACCCCGATTAGTATGGCAGATGTAATAACCCGGCCGTTGTACTGTGGTTCGAGCAAACCGGTCAGAAGGAGCTTTCGCGATCCCCAGATCACACCCCAGCTTGCACCGATCTCTACACCAGCCTCAGCCTGGGCGGAACGAAAATCAATACTTGACTCTGCAACTGTCCAAGTTGCTGTCGTTACCGCATAATGCCAGAAACTTGTAAATGCCATTGTCAGTAATAACATTAAAAACAATGTAACCAAAGCATTCGAAACTGACGTTAGCAGATTGTTTTTTAACCATTCGCTGACTCGACTACGGATGCCGAACATCTCGCCCGCAACAACCATCAGAATTAAAGCTGCCCAAACAGCTAAGACGACTATCGTCCGGCCGGGGGCGGCACCTAGTTGACGAACCGAAAACCATAAGTTCACAATCGTCATAAATACAATCCACACCGTTAGTCCAGTTGACCCGGTGATGTTGTCTTGCAGGAAATAATTCCAATTTATTTTTCTGCGCTTAAAACGTTGTTCATCCTTAAGCGACTCATTGGGGTTTAGAGTTGTAGCCATTGTTTATCGCTCCACCATGGTAATCTTGCTGTTGTACCAATTTAGGATCAGCGAGAAAACCAAACTAATTAACAAATAGAACGCCATAATGACAATCATCATTTGCAATGCCCGACCCGATTGATTCATCGTTGTTCGTGAAATCAAATACATGTCAGGGAATCCAACAGCCAAACCAAGGCTTGTGTCCTTGATTAAGCTTAAGTATGTACTAATAAGAGGAGGAATGATCACCTTGAGAGCCTGGGGCAACACAATAAGATTTAATCGCTGGGCTTCGTTCAGCCCAAGAGCTCGGGCAGCCTCTGTTTGACCTTTCGATACCGATAAAATTCCTGCTCGAACAACCTCTGCTAGGCCGCCACCATAAAATATGATCAAGCCGATTAGCAGGGCGAATAACTCAGGCGAGAGTGAAAGTCCACCCGCCAGGTTAAACCCTTCTAAACGAGGGACGCTCCACACAACGGGTTGCTCATCTACCGATAATAATCTGTAACTTGTAGGAGATTCAATCGTCGCAAGTTCACCAGCTAAGATTGATTTAGAAGCGGCGAAGACAGTACATTTGCCGTCTAACAAATCAGTCGTTGCTTTATCAGGCGTTGCTTTACGGATTACTTTATAAGGAACCTTTTGGCTTCTTAGTTGGCGGGTCAGGTTTGGTTCAGACTTAGAATCGCGCAATACACACACATTTAGTGTAGCTTCAGCCAATTGATCTTCTGGCAGTAGTGGAACCTCGCTAATGTGGTTCGTACCTGATTTTGTAACGACGACTTTTGAAATGCCATCAACTTCACGAATCAGAGACGATTTTGGCGTTAGCATCGCTTCGGTATCTGCAACATTGGTCGCAACAATCCATCCGATGATCGCAATAACGACAAAGCCGAATATGCCCCATCCCCATTGATTTGTAGGTTTACCCGTCCGTTCTTCTTGTCGGGCCAAGTAGATCCAAGTAACTTGAAACTGAATGGCACCGAGGACAAGAAAAGCGATCCAGACAGCAGAAGAGCTCATCAGCTGCGGCCATGCCATCGCTAAACCACGGTTAGACAAAAAGATTGGTAGGTTAAAAACTTGAAGTGCGTCATCAACTTTCGGCAAGGATAGAATGATGACAAAGTAAATAATGAAGAGCTGAATGACCACCGGGGTATTCCGAATGATCTCAACATAGGCAAGCGCGATCTTTGATATTAACCAATTGGTCGAAAGTCGCGCAATCCCCGCAAGCGTCCCCAAAATAGTTGTAAATATAACCCCCAAGACACCAACACGGAGTGTGTTAAGAAAGCCAAGGTATAGCGCGTACCAATAAGAATTAGTATTGACGTAGGTAAGAGGCGGGTCAGAAATATCAAAGCCTGCTTCATTTTCCATGAAGTCATATGCGCATCGATAGTCGAATCTACCATCTCGACAGATAAATTGAGCCTCACCTAATTTTTCAACATTGTCGCCAAAGTTCGCAAAAATGGCGCGAAACCCGAGGACCACTAAGACAATAAAAGCGATTTGCCCCAACACACCTAAAACGCGTACGTCGAAAATACTAGAGATGACCGTACTTAATATATTTTTTTGAGTATCAGATGAGGGTGGAGGATCGGCCGATATTTGAGCCATTTAGAACCTTCCTTGAAAACCTAACTTCCGTGTAACCTAATCGCATAGACTTGGATGCAAAGGTAGAGAATCTATTTCCGTTAAACCGCCGCTAACAACGATTTAACCATTTTAACGTTCACTAAAAACATACGATGCGGGGGCGAGAAATCTCGCCCCCGCAAAGAGTTTAAAAAACTCTACGTGATTAACGGAATGGCGGAGAGTACAGCAAACCACCTTCGGTCCACAGTGAGTTCACACCGCGAGCGAGGTTGAATGGCGTATCTGGGCCAAGGTTTTTGTTGTAGATTTCTTCGTAGTTACCCATTTGTTTGATAATTTGATAACAGAAATCATTGTTCAAGCCTAGAGCTTGACCCAAGTCACCTTCAACACCTAGCATGTTCAAGATTTTTGGATTGTCGCTGCCAAGCATTTCATCAACGTTAGCTGATGTCACACCAAGCTCTTCAGCTTCCATTGTACAAAGGGTTGACCATTGTACGATGTCGAACCAGTTGTCGTCGCCATGACGTACAAGTGGGCCAAGAGGCTCTTTTGACATGGTTTCAGCCAAGATCACGTGTTCTGATGGGTCGTTCATTTGAACTAGACCTGAAACCAAACCTGATTTGTCAGTGGTCCAGCCATCACAACGGCCTTCATCATAGGTTGAACGAGGAGCATCTGGCTCGTCGAATACAACAGCTTCGTATGCGATACCTAGTTGACGGAATACGTCAGCCAAGTTCTTTTCTGTGGTTGTACCAGCAGCAACACAAACGGTACCGCCGTCTAGACCTTCGAGTGATTCGATACCAGAGTCTGCACGAACCATCATACCTTGACCGTCATAATAGGTTGTAGCAACAAAGTTGAAACCTAGAGCGGTGTCACGGCTGATTGTCCAAGTGGTTTGACGAGAAAGCATGTCAATTTCACCTGATTGCAAAACTGGGAAGCGCTCGGTACCAGTTGTTGGGCGAACTTCTACAGCGTCAGCATCACCTAGAACCGCTGCAGCGATAACGCGGCAGTAGTCATAGTCGAAACCGGTGTAAGAACCATCTTCTTCGATGAAACCAAATCCAGGTGAAACACCAGCTGGAACACCACATTTCAAAATGCCACGATCTTGAACAGCAGCCAAAGTGTCAGCAGATGCCATTGCAGCACCATCGCCAGCTTCTTCAGCCATGCTCATCGCGTCTTCTAGTTTAGCTTCTGCATCGGCTGCCATTGATTTAGCATCAGCAAGTTGGCTCTCTAGGTCTGATACGGTTGCTTGAAGATCAGCAACAGCTTGCCCCGCATCGCCACCACAGGCTACGAGGAATACTGCAAACGCAGTTAAACACAATCCAAGTATAAACTTGTTTTTCATCTAATTCTTCTCCTTATTTTGTTGATATTATGGACAGATGACTGTAAAGAATTCTCTCCGGAAAGATAAATACTTTACAAATTGTACACGTTAGTATAGCGAAACAACTAAAAAAGACAAAAGTAAATGTGTATACATTGCACAAAGAATTACCCGTCGCCTTTGGACAAAATTTACATCAAGCTTACCGTAGACTTACACCTCCGACTTTCTCTCTCAAGAAAGGAGATATCAGCCATAATGAGTGGATATTCTTAAAATCTAGTCACCCTTCTCTTAATGAAAAACAGGAAATCGACTTTTGGTTAAGTTTAGCGGTTGCTTATTTGTTTTTATGAAAATAAATAGGGGCAAATGGCACCGGCTGTAGGTTAATTGAAGGCTCCCTACTGGATAATTTGCTTTTACGCTTGGGCGCTCATTTCTTTTACAAAATGATCGTAAAGCTCTTTATCATCCATCATCGCTCGAAAGAAGCCGGGGTATTCACCAAGAATATTATTTCCGGCCGAAGCTTCTTTGACGACGATGTCTAAAAGGGAAAAGAATCCAGACCGCAATCCATTTGGGCGCTGGCTTTGGTTTAAAATGCCAAGCTTTTCATCTGCCTTGGCTTTTAATTCCGAATGACTTTGATTAATTAAATACTCGCTATCAACTGACAATACTAGGTTATTCATCTTTACACATCCTAATTACACTGATTGAATTAGTCCTTCTTTACCTATATCTCAATTAGCAGTTTAGTTGGATGTGCGTAATTATTTGTTTAATGGTTTACATAATTGGCGATCTCTGCATTTAGACCGTAAAAAAAGCGTTATTGCCGCCGAGCTCACATAAACTTCAAGCATATAAACAAAAAAAGGCCTTTTCCCAGCTAAAACTTTAGGAAAAAGCCTTTTTTGTTTTTTAAGTAATTAAATTACTCAATAATCCAAGAGTCGGTTGCACGAGACCAGCTAACCAATTCTTCTTCAGAGAAATAGATAGCTGCTTCAAGCAAGCCATTTTCAGGACTATCTGAACCATGAACCAAGTTACGGCCGATTTCCATACCAAATTCGCCACGGATACTGCCTGGTGCAGCTTCAGATGGTTTGGTAGCACCAATGGTTGAACGAGCAGCAGCAATCGCATCATTGCCCTCCCAAACCATTGCTACAATTGGTCCAGACGTAATGTACTCTACCAATGCGTCGTAAAACGGACGGCCTTTGTGCACCGCATAATGCTCTTCAGCTAAAGCTTTTGTCATTTGCAAAAACTTCATCCCGATCAATTTCAAACCACGGCGTTCAAAACGGCCGATAATCTCACCCATCAATCCACGTTGAACCCCATCAGGTTTTACTAAAATAAGTGTGCGTTCCATTTTTATTCATTACTCCTAAATTTATACAGACGAAAAAAACAGCCAAACCCATAGGGATGACTGCTTTCTCGATGTTTTTCTATTAAAAATCAGACTAGGGAAAAGGGACATGCTTCGTGTCCCGTTTTTTGTGCCAACTTAAATTAAATTGACATTGCTATCATAATAGCTATTTAAACGTTAGCCAACCGCTCTTTACCGTTCCCGCAACTAAATTCATCCAATCCAGGTTCATTTTTATTTAAGAAGCCTAATTTATAGCAACCTTTGTGCCTGACGGTACGCATCCAATGCATCTTGCAATTGACCGCTTTCCATGTACGCGTCACCCAACAGCTTTTGTAACGCTGGGTCATTACGAACTTTAAGTTGATCCCGAATTTTACGGATCAAACCAGGCAGATCATCTCGGCTATCGAGCATTTTTTGCAAATCATCAATGCTAGCTTCAGAGTCTTGAGCGCTATCAGTTTGATCTACATCATCAAACATAGACCGTTCGCTGTCTTCGACAGCTTTCTCAACCTCTGACTCTACCGTTTCAACCGCTGGTGCTGCTTCAGCTGCAACTGGTTCAGTTTCAACCGGCGAGTCTTCGCTTGCGCTTGCATCTTGAGTTTTGGCAGATTCCTCAGCTTCTAGCCAATTCATCACGCCACTAGGTGATGCCTCATCCAGCCAATTTAACGGATCGGCCGTCTCATCTGCTTCGACTTGCAGCCAATCAGGAATCTCGATACTCCCATCAGCTTGTTCTTCATCAAGCAAATCAACTGATGCTTCAGTTGGGGGAACATTGGATTCTAATATCCGCATAAATTCGTCGGGATCATCCGGCAAATCTTCAATCGACTCAATTTGATCAACCTCAGCAGCAGCGCTTTCAGCTATCTCTTCATCAGAGATGTCGGTGTCTAGTGCAGGTGTATCTGTCTCGGCCGGTGTCTCTTGATCTTCAGTCAGAGCTTCTAGATCTTCTTCATCTGGCAAAGTTGGAGCCGTCGGCAAGACAGTGGGTACATCTCCCAGCAATGCTGGGTCACTATCAAAAGTCATTTTGTCTAGCCAATCAGTGCCAGAAAGTCGGCCGGTGCCTAAGTCTCCAAAAATAAGATCCTCATCTTCAATGTCGGCCCCTTCGGGACCAGCCAAATCATTAAAAAGATCGTCAAGCTCTTCCCCTACAACTAGTTTTTCTAAATTTAGCTCGTCGGTCGTCCCTTTCGCCTCTAACAGCGGTTCAGAATCATCAGATCCAAGGTCTGCGATAATCAAATCCGCTTCGCTAGATTCTGCAGACTCAATCATCTCAATCGCTTCTTCAACTGAAGCATCTGAACTTTCAAGAGGAGATAGATCCAACCATTCCATTAGGGCATCTGGATCATCTGGGATGTCGCCCATCCCAGGAACTTCGTCACCAAATTCTACAGCGTTTGAAATCTCATCAGCAGAAACAGTCAGGGCTTCTGAATCATCAAAGAGGCTTGATTTTTTGTCTTCAGTCGCTACAGTTTCTTCGATTGCGGCCGTACCATCGGCAACGATCTCATCGACAACATCAGCAACAGATTCAAGCTCGGTGCTGCCGTCAATTTCTTCAACGTCTAAAGCAGCCTCTAAAAGAGCAGTGTCAGGGGTAGAAGGCAGATCCTCCAATAATTCAGGAGACTCTAACTCGAGCTCATCTGAAAAAGAATCAATGGCCGCTTCTGCTTCTGTAATCGAAGTATCAACCGCTGGTTCGCTTTCAGGCTCTAAATTAAGCCATGCCATAAGTGCTTCAGGATCATCAGGGATGTCTCCCATTCCGGGAACCTCATCACCATGTTCTACTGCATTTGAAATTTCTTCTTCACTAATATATAGATCATCTAGACTAGGATCTAATTCTGAAGCAGCAGACTTAGGTTCCTCCACTGGTTCGGCCAAACTCGAACTTATTTGCTCAATTTCTTCTTCAATCAGCTCATCGACTTCGAGGGCAGGCAATTCTAAATCTAGCTCATCTAGTTCTTCTACAACTTTGTCTTCAGGCTCTTCTTCAGCAAAACCTAAAATATCTTGAACAACTTCATCGACCTTATCGTGATCTGAAGGATCCAGACCTTCAAGATCTTCAATGAAGAGTTCGTCTTCTAAACTATCTGATACCACTTCGGCTTCAGCAGCTACCTCTTCTGGCTCATTTTCAGGCTCAACAGGCTCTGGCGCATCCTCTTCCGTTTTAGGAGATCGTGCAGGTGCAAATAAATTATCTAGCCAAGACAAGGTCTCCTTAGAGACATCTGGTTCGTCAACATTTTCAGCAACAGCTTCTGAAGACTCGTTCTCTAAATCAGCAAATGCATGTAAAGCAGAGCCACCAGAAAAAATGTCTGACAGTGGATCTTCATTTAAAGATTCGTCTTTCGCCTGTTGTTCCTTAGCCCCATCGGTTGCAAGATTTTTTATGTTCACCGCAGACTTAGAAATATCACCTTCTAAATCAAGCGTTGCTAATTCCTCTAGCCAATTTAATGTATCTTCCAATTCTTGGCTTTCTGGTGGTATCGGATTGCCGTTTTTATCGAATTCCATATCCAATTCATCCTCAAGGATTAATTCACTATCGTTTGATTTGTTACTATCTTCCAGGGGTAGGTCGATCTGATCGTCAGACATATCTAAAAGATCATCTGAAGCAGGTTGATCAGTTTCAGCTTCTAAATCCGCTTTTAACCCTGGTTCTGGTTCGTATCCTAAACTTGCGCTTTCAGTTGAGTCTGAAAGCCAATCAGGCAGCTTCATTGCAGATGATTCTTGAAAGACAACCGGGGCAAATATCTGGTCATCCTCAAAGTCATCCTCATCCGGTTTTTCATCTTCCGAAGCCGGTTCAACGAATGAATCGTCTTCTAATTGAATTTTCCTTGTACCATGTGTCTCGTTATCGATCACATTTTCTTCTACAAGTTTATCGGTCTGTAGCCTGCCTGTATTATACTCGGGAAATTCATTCAGCCAGTCAGGGGCTTCATCAACCGTTGAATCTTCCGTACTATTTTGGCCTTCTGGCATTAAGATTGCACTTGCGGCGGCCGACAAATCTCCTGTCCATGGCACCTTAGGGGGCGCCTCAGCATTTGGGTCTTTTGTTTCTGGTCCTGCGTCTTCGAGCAATGAAAGCCATTCTAAATCTTCATCTGAAGAATCTAAGCCAGCCAATTCCGATTCCTCTTCACCAGGAATCAACCACTCCAGAGAGGATGTTTGTTCAACTTCCTGCGCTTCTTCCGGTTCGACCGCAATCTCTTCAGGGTCAGTCCCGATTTGAACATCATTGTCTTCAAGTTCTAAGACATTTGGTTCTTCAACTGAAGTTACATCCGAATCTAATTCTGGAGTTTCCGATTCCGACTCAATAGCCTGGGCTTCATCAGATTCTTCGGGAATCCTTTTACCAAGGTTTTCAATTGAAGCGTACACAGGGTCAGATTCTTCAGAAAAATCTATAGCTGACTCTGGGTCATCAGGGGCTAAAAGATCAAAATCGCTTTCTAAGTTTTCAGCGTATGTTCTTAGATCTACATCCTCAGCTTCTTCAACTGGGGCCGGTTCAGATAACAGGTCAATTTCTTCTGTCTGTTCCAAGTCTAGCCAAGATGTGTCAAAGGGGTCATCCCCCGCTGATTCAGAGGTCTCTTGAACTAGTGGCTCCTCATTCTCGACAGCAACATCATTTGTTTGCTCAAATAATTCTTGAAGCTGTTCCTCGTCTTCACCCTGATCTTCATTTGAGAAGTCGATTTCCCAATCGGGTTCATCAATCTCATCTTCCAAATCGGAATTATGCTGATCAACAATATCCTGAGTGTCGCTCGGCAGAGGGTTTAACTGATTCGCATCGTCAGATAGAAAATCGAACAATCCGCTATGCATAGCATCAGTAGAGCCATCGAGCTCAGACCCGGCCGGATCATCTGAACCTTCCGCTTCAAGCATCAACGCCTCAAGATCTTGATCTTCAATTTTCGCTGGCTCCTGCGGCTCTTCCTCAGGAGCATCAACCGCTTCTAACCAGTCTGTGAAGCCGCTTTCTGTTTCTAAATCAAGTCCTGGATCTTCAAGACCTACTTCATCTAAACCAACATCTTCAAAATCAGCAACAGTCGGCACAGCTTCCGCCTTAATCGTTTCAGTAATCTGATCGGTCGTTGTAGCTTCGGACGCAACGCCAAGATCCTCTTCAAGTTCAAGATCACTAAATACGTCATCTAGCTCATTGTCACTGTCTGAGTCTAGCCAATCAAGTGCATCATTATCGCTATCCCAAGAGGGTAGGTCATCATTCAAGTCTAGGTCATTTTTTGCAACAGTTTGGTCACTCTCCGCGAGCGGTTCTGGCTCTATCGGAGGTTCATCTAAAGCTTGTGCTAAATCTTCATCCACTTCAATCACAAGTTCAGAGATCGGAGGATCAGCCATCTCACTGGAGTCTTCAAACTTCTCAAGTTCCTGCTCATTCATGACGGGCAGGGCGTCTTCTTGGCCAAGATCTAAATCGGCAGGTTCTATAGATTCAGCTGGCTCATCTACCTGATTTGTTGATTCTTCTAGGTCGGCATCTTCATTCAGCACATCTTCTAAAGTTAAATCGATAAAAAATTCATCGTCCAATCCAAAATCTTCATCGCTTAGATTGAAATCTTCTTCAGATAAGATGTGCTCAATATCCTCACTATCAGTATCAGCACGCTTTTGACGATCGAGCTCCGCCAGTTCCTCGATGCTATTTACGGAAAGTGCATTTAGCTCTTCAGTAATCGACTCTACCGTAGGGTCATCCGCATCGACACCATAATCAAGTTCGGCCGTCATCAAATTATCAATATCAGGCAGCTGATTTAATTCAGAATCAGTTAAAGGATCAGGATCATCTCCCCCATCCCAAGAAAATGGCTCTTCAGATGCAGGCAAAATCAACTCTGCTTCGCTCTCATCAATTGCTCCCCCCTCTGTTTCTAACGCTTCAGGGTTGGTAAATGAATCGAGAGAGCCTGTTCCAAGTGCATCACGGTCATATTCAATTTCTGGTGTGACCGGGGCCATCTTTTTAGTTGGTGCATCATCATCTGCTAACTCAAGGCTTGACAAGACATCGTCGAACTCGGTCTCATCAGCATCTTCAATTGAATCAGCATCGCTCTCCCAAGTTGGCGAGCTCCAACCTTCGCTCGCATCGGCTGGCAACCGGGTAACTGAAAAGCCGGTACTAATCTTTTCACTTTGCTCTAAAATCGGGGCAGCGAGTGGAAATGATGCCCGATGTTCATAATCAATCAGCAGAATTTGTTGCAGAATGTCTAAGTGACTATCCGCAATGTCTAGTCGGCCGTTCTGCCTCCAAATATCACCCATGACCATCCGAGCATAATAATTGTTGGGCAACTTTTCAAGAATAGATTCTCCGAGCTTAAGTGCCTCTGTATTTTTACCTTCGCGCCAATAAGCCACCGCAAGAAGCGTACGCCAATCTAAGCGATCAGGATTATGGGCCAGCATGCGATTTAATTCTTCGATGGCTTGATCGTAAATGCCACCTTTTACATAGAGCCGAGCAACAGAGGCCAACGACATGCCATTTACAACCGGTGCTGGAACCGTCGCTCTTCTATAATATTGCTCACGTAGCTTTGTAACCTCTAAATGATTCGGGTCGATTTCAAATGCATGCTCTATGTGCCAGATCGCTTTTTCTAATTGTCCCGTGCTTGCAAAGCCTTCGGCCAAATATCGATGCGCTTCGAAATCAGAAATATCGATACTCAAAACACGATAAAGCACATTCTCTGCTTCTTGAAAAGCTTTTTGCTCCGCAAGTGCATACCCCATTAATCGGTAAGCTTCCACATAACGAGGGTAAGTCTTTAGGATTTGGCGGCTATGAGCAACTACTTGGGCATAATCGCCCGAAATAAAATGCTGTTTGATTTCTTCAATATATGAATAGAGATTGATTTGACTCACCGTCACCTCTGACTTAGGCTCCTCCAATATGGTTAACTAAAAAGCTTCTGCTCTTTAGTTTAATTGATGAACTTAAAATTTTTCGTCTTTTAATATGGGACAATTATGCTAATTTAGGGTCACTTAAGCAAGTGAAGAACTTGTAATTCTTTGATCATCTTCACAAGATCAGGTGACCCTTTCACTGGAGAAAGTCCAAAAGGGTCTACGATTTTATCGTTGCCAAGCAATCCGTTTAGACAGTTTAAGACCGCGTGTGATAAGACATCCAGCATATACCCCCCTTCTTGAACAAACAAAATTCGCCCTTCACATGTTTCCTGGGCGATCGAGACGAGTTTTTGGGCCAGCTGAGCATATCCGGTCAAGCTTAGCTCCATTGAAGCCAATGGGTCTTGCCAATGCGCATCAAAACCGGCCGAAATCAAGATCATGTCTGGCTTAAACTTCTGGGCTGCTGGGGCGATCAGCTGATCCATGATAGATAGGTATCCCGCATCCCCTACGCCTGCCACAATTGGCACATTAAAGTTAAACCCTGAAGCGGCATCCTGCCCAAGCTCATGAGCGGCCCCTGTACCTGGGTAAAAAAATGAACCGAACTGATGGGTTGAAATGAAAAGAACTGAGTCATCACCGTAAAAAATATCCTGAGTCCCATTTCCATGGTGTACATCGATATCTACGATCATGAGCCGTTTGCAGTTGGTCTTCGCTTGAACTTCTTTTGCAGCGACGGCGATATTATTGAAAAGGCAAAATCCCATCGAGCGACTATATTCCGCATGGTGCCCTGGTGGGCGTACAAACACATAACCGTTGGTGTGCTCTCCATTTGCGACAGCTAGCGCCGCATTGGTTGTCGCCCCGGCCGCGACCATCGCAAGATCATAAGATGCATCGGTCGCATACGTATCAGCATCAATTTGGCCACCACCACGCAAAGAAATCTGCTGTGCACGCTCGATGACATTTTGCGCATGTGCACGACGAACCTGTTCAGGGGTGGCCATCACCGGGTCAACAAGCGCTAAATCAGCTAAAACTTGCTGTGAAGTTAAAAGATCCATCACCGCTTTTCCGCGTCCAGCATGTTCTGGATGCCCGATTAAATTGTGTTCGTACGCTGGTGCAAAAGAAAAAAGTGTGCTCATATGCCTATTCAACCCCATCATCCTCAAATTGACTAATTTTATTTTCTAACCACGCTTCCAAATCGCGCATCCCTTTTCCATTCATTTTATGCCCGGTGCTGTACATGTCCCACTCTAGGTTAGCACCGGCCGCTTGTACCGTATCACGCGATTGGGTCGCAATCTCTACGGGAATACGTTCATCCCGCTCTCCGGCCGCCATGAAAACCGATAAATTTTGCAAAGGTTTACGCTGGATCGTTTCATCATCTAAATCGGGCACAAACCCAACCAGCGCGGCAATGCCTTGCAACAAGTCCGGATGCTGAACGGCCGTGGCCAACAATGTAGCCGCGCCTTGGCTAAAGCCTAAAGCGATGATCCGTTCAGGGTCAGCATCATAAACATCGGGTAACGCCACGGCAAAATCAGACATCGCTTGCACCGCCCCATCAAAGTCACCGATTTCAGGCCAACCGACTGGGGGCATTTCGATCCACGAGTATCCTGTTTCATGCTGATCAGTCTCTGGTTCAAACTCAATAGCGCGCGGCGAAACAATCAGCCAATTATCGGGAATATTTCGTGCGAATATCCACGGGACATCTTCATTCCCATGACGGCCGTGAACCAGTAGCAACGTAGGATATTTATCATTTTTACTTTCAACTTTTGGGAGTCTAACCCTGTGGGTTAAACCGGTAATGTAAGCTGCAGTTTGATTTTCTACTAGTACAGAGTCATGCCACGCGCTGATAATTTTTCTCCTAGATGCACAATTGCTTCACCCTTTCTTTAAAAAAGGAAAAAAAGTATACCCTAAACAATGACTACCCCATAAAACAAAAAAAGGCCCCTAAAAAAAAGTGAGGTGGAGGAACAACGGGCGTTGAACCTACCACCTCGGGGGGGAGCCTATGCACTTATGAGTTTACCAGCCACTAAGGTCAATGTCAATCCTCAGGACTATTAAAGTAACTTATTATTCACCCAAAGTGTAATCTAGATTACAGACAAAAACCTATATACGAAAATCTGTACTTGTTTCCCCTAAGAAGGGTTCAATGTAGGGGTTGAATTGCATAAAGTGGAGGGCAATTTAGGCAGGATTTCAATTAAAATCTGCGTTTCTGCAAGACTTTGGGTAGGATAGGATGATGCATTTAGCAATAGAATCGATTCAACAGGCTGTCAAGCCTCACGACCAATATCAGGTTGAAATTAAACTTGATTACGAGCTGCTCGAAGGTCGCCAAACACACTACACCGTGGAAACCTACATTTTTTCCCCCCACACGCTGGGTCTATCGGCCGATACCTATAGCAAAAAGGATTTCTATCGAGACGTTCAAAACTACATACGCTTAAAAACCCCTTCGATGCTATTACGTGACTTTACAGAAAGCCACGTCTCACCTTTAAGCGCAATTAAAACTTTGATCGGCCAACCGGATTGGATCAATGACTCAAAAAGCATAGCAAAGCTAAATACGTTGCTTAAGCTGCTAGCGGCGATGTTAAATAGTGCGATACGTGAGCACTTGATGCACATCAAAAGCCGAATCGAAGAGGTAAGTCAAAACGGAAAGGTTCACCTTGTGGTTGATACACTGGTTGAAGAGTTTCTAACGGAGACTGCGACAATTAGCGATCAGTTTCGAGAGATGTTTGCGACATTTAATCTGCCACATGTTCCCGAGTCTTTACTGAATGGGTATCGGCTGACTGATGAATCGATTAGCATCTTAGTAGAAGAAGGGTTACTCGAATTGTTTCAGATTGTTGAAGCCTACTCAAAGAAAAGTAATCGACCCGATTTTCGAATGCGGATATCTGATCGGGTGGAGGGCGAGACCAAACATCGCCGACATCATGGGTATTTTTCATTATTAAACATGTCAGATGAAAACGAAACCTACCTCTATCGAGCCTCTGTATTAAAAAAATATGCGTCCAGCGTCTTGTTTCTTAGTGCAGACATCTCTAAAGATGGAAAAAGATTAACCCATTTAACCAACGCGGCCGCGGCCGGGATCGCTATGATTTTTGCGACCTTGGTGGCGTTTTACTTCCAGTCACAATATGGCAGTTTTACCTTGCCCGTTTTTACCGCCCTTGTCGTTGGCTATATGTTTAAGGACAGGATTAAAGAGTTAGGGCGAGACCTTTTCTCTCAGCGATTGCAGCCATTTTTGCATGACAGGCGCATCACAATTCGAACCCAAGATGGGGTAAAGTTAGGGTATCTAAAAGAGAAAGTCGACTTTGTAACAGAGAGTCAGGTACCACGCTTGGTGCTTTTAAGGCGTGATCGAGATCAGTTTAGCAAGATCGACAATGACGGCCGTGAAGAAACGATTATCCGCCATTCAAAAGAGATTGTTTTATTTGCAGATGCCTTTAAACGGATCTTTGGGGATATGGTGCAAATTACCGGCATCAACGATATTTTGCGATATGATGTACGCGCCTACCTGAACAAAATGGCCGAGCCAATTCAAGAACGTGCTTTTTTGGAAGATGGCGAGCTTCGTTCCATTTCGTGCCACAAAGTCTATCACTTGAACATTGTTTCAAGGTATCGCACAGTACGGCCGCAAAAAGCCAAAATTCACAGCCGTATTCGACTCATATTAGATCGGACCGGTATCAAGCGAATGGAAACAATTCAAGAATAAATCAATGGTCGCCATGCAGAAGACGAGCGGCTTAAGCGAGGCTGAGCAAAACAGCAAACTGAGGAAAAAATTATGATCATTATCGGACACCGTGGAGCAATGGGGCATGCCCCGGAAAATACTTTAGAGGCGATTCAAATAGCACTAGATATGGGGGTGGATTGGATCGAAATCGATGTTTATGCGGTTGAAAACGACATGGTTGTAATTCATGATGATGATTTAGACCGCACAACCAATGGCACCGGAGCGGTGATGGACCACACCCTAGCCCACTTGCGTTCACTAGATGCAGGCAACGGCCAGCAAATCCCATTGTTAAGCGAAGTCGTTAACCTAATCGACGGCCGAGTTGGGTTAAACATCGAGCTAAAAGGGCCTGGGACGGCTGCCCCTGTTATTCACTATTTAGACAATCATCTGCCTGCGCCGTGGCGGGCCGAGCAAATTCTTCTCTCTTCCTTTGACCATGCAGAGCTGATGGAAGCTAAAAAAATTAATCCGAAATATAAACGAGCCGCTTTATTTTGGACCGGAGAAATCGATTATGACTTTGTTTTAAACGATTTAGAAGCTGTCGGCATCAATCCATCTTTAAGGATGGTTACAAAAAAGATGGTGGACACTGCCCACAGCCATGGGTTAAGCGTTTTGGTCTATACGGTCAATGAAAAATTAGACATGGAACGCATGCGGCATATGGGGGTCGATGGGATTTTTACAAACTATCCTGATCGGGCATTAGATACAAATCGGCATGAGAAGATTAACTATGTCGAACTGCCGGCCGTTAATCTGCCTGCGACCAAAGCGTTTTTTACAGCCGCGTTTGGCTGGTCGTTTCGAGACTTTGGCCCCGCATACTGCGATTTTTCTGGAGAGGGATTAGACGGCGGCTTCTTTCAATCTGATCAAAAAGCTCGAGCCGATGAAGGAAGTGCTCTGGTCGTCTTTTACAGTGATGATTTAGAAGGGACACAAGCAAAAGTTGTAGCGGCCGGTGGGAAGATTTTTCGCGAGATTTTCGATTTTCCAGGTGGCCGACGCTTCCATTTTACAGAACCAAGTGGGAATGAGTTTGCGGTTTGGGGGCAGCCCCTATCGTCTGACTAGCGTTTTGCCAAATGACATTTGACAGGCACTAGTCGGCCGCCACAGGTTCTTTCTTCAGCGTTTCCGGCACAAACCATGCAAAAATAGCTGATGCGATTCCACCAGAAAAGGCTAAAACAATCGTTGCAGCCCCTAACGTGAGCGCATCAGCAATCGCCCCAACAATCAGCGGTGCACTGGCAAACCCAGCGTCTCCGATTAAACGCCATAACCCCAAAAAGCCGCCTCGTGATTCTTTAGGGGACAAGTCAGCGCTCAACGTCATCATTGTGCCAGAGCTAATGCCGTTGCCAAGGCCGATTAAGCAGGCGGCAAACATAAGTCCCCAATAGCCGGTCGACATCGCGATGAATAGGACACCAATCCCCTGAAAAACAAAGCTGGGAACAATCGCATATTTTCTTCCGTACCGATCCATTAGATAACCGGCTAAGGGGAAAAGAATCGTATCAATTAAAGATGAGGTTGCTAAAATCGTACCGATCTGCTGTTCGTTTAGACCCAAGTTAACAGCGGCAAACAAGGGTAGGATGACGGTGCGGGCGGAGCGAACCATTTGTGCAAAAAAGGCCCCGGTACCGGCCGGAATGATAATATGCCCATAGTTGCGCAAAATGTCCCCGAAATCTTTTAGATGGCTTTCATTCTTCCGATTCTTTTCATCTTGCTGTTTCTGTTCAGCCGCCAAGTTCGGGTCAGTGCGCAATACCAAAATCATGATGGGCACCAGCAGAATGAGGGTAAACAGGATAAACGTTGGGCGTTGGCCAAATGTCACCGCTACGGTTCCCCCGATCAGTGGCCCAACCACTTTTCCCCCTCGGAAAACACCCCCGATCACGGCGATCGCACGGCCGCGAGCGCTAACATCGACCCCGTCAGCCAGCCAAGCATGACGTGCCACTGAGTACATAGACACGCCAAATCCGGCAATAACGCGCAATACAAATAGTTGCCAGACCGCCGTTACTAAAAAGATTAAGCCTGTCGCCACCCCGATTATAATTAATCCCAATATCATGCCCCGTTTGCGGCCGACGCGCTCCATCAAATATCCGGCCGGAACATCTGACACGACCTGCCCTAAAAAGTCGGCCGCTAAGACCCAACCGATCAGTTGAAAGCTCTCGGTCAAGTTCCGTGCAAAAAGGGGCAGAACCGGGGCGATCATCCCAGTGCCAACGGCAAACAAAAAACCGGGCAAGTAAATAAACCAGATTAAATTCTGGATTAAGGTTTTATTTTCTGGTGATCGATTGTTCATCGTCTCCTCGGTTAGTTATTGGGGGAAACAGGCAGGTAGATCATGTGATCATCTTGGCAGCTTTCACTTGAAACGTGTACCGAAGCGATGGGGCCTGTTTGTCCGGTTTGATCGGTTCCATGTAAATAAAACTCACCCTTACATTCGTATTCATCTAAATCGACAGGGCCAATTGTAAACTGCTCAGCAGAGGAGTCGAAGGCACCATCGTCCGGGGTACCAGCTATTTGGAGCGTGCTTGGCAGAGGATATGGGGCACTCATTTGGGCGGTGACGGCCGTAATCGTATCTGCCCCATTTTGACCATCATCTACCGATCCTTTAATAGTTAGCTGACTGTCTGTAATTTGGTAGGTCAAGTTGTTTAATTCAGGACCCTTGACCAATTGATACGGCGCACGGGCGATACTGGCAGCATAGAGCAAGGCAGGGCGATTGTCGTTCCAAATCGTTGTAGAGGTCTCGCCGTATGCCTGCAAAAATGTGGTCCCCAGCTCGAAAGTAAACGAAGGAATTCCGTAGGTGCCATAAATATGGTCATCTGTCGCACCAGATACAGAGTAAAAGTCATTTCCCTGAATCGGCCGATATCCGTTATCTTTGCTTAGTCGATCAGCAATACCGCGCAGGTCGTCATTATTGGGTGCGATATCTGGGGACAGACCGTCTCCCCAAGAGTAAATAATATCTCCACCATAGCTATGCAAGCTGATGGCGATACCGGTAGTATCGGCCGGAGCTTCATCTGTTCGATTAGGGCCACGTTGGTCGATGATCAGCGCATCTATCACACGCTCATAGGCGACCGTTTCAGGCTCAGACCCACCGCCTGATCCGTTAAACACAGTGTTGCAAGGGTTGGTACTGGTGCCAATCGGCCCCCAGCCAAAGCTGTGATTTCGATTTAGGTCGACGCCGAACTGATTGCTGACAAAAGATGGCCAAGCACAGCCGGAAGTAACCCGGCCGTTTTTACGATGTAACAAGGGGGATCCGGAGTATGGGAATGTGTTGTAGGGTGGCTGAGTGCCTAAGACAACGGTGTCATATCCATCTGGGTTGGCTACCGGAATCACCCACGTTTCTTGCCAATCTACAATCGGTTTGACGGTGCTATTCGTCGCATAGTTTTCTAACAGCCAGCCAGCAAAACGTAAGCTGGTTTCTTGTACAGCCAGTTCACGTGCGTGAATACCGGCATGCAGTAAAAACACAGGTTTTGTTCCAGATAAAATTTGTGTACCGGAAATTGTAGAGGTTCCTGTAATTGATTTGTTTGAGATACGTAGGGCAAGCAAATCTCGGCCGGGCAATGTCTCTCCGCCCGGTGTTTCACATCCATTGGTCTGTTTACAGAAACTGTCTCCATAATCAACCAATTTGGTTAGATTTGGATAGTCGGCCGCCAATCTCTGCAACTCTGCTACGATCTCATCATTGGTTTTATAACCGCCAAAAAAAGTTTCTGGCGCCCTTTGCCCAGCAGCAGACGTGGGCAGATGCAGCTCGGCTAATTTTGGATCAAGGGTGAACGACCATTCATCGTTCACTAAATTTCTAATCGTCTGGCGATCTGCGGCGATTGTCACCATCTGTGTATCTGGCTCGACGTCCCAAACATCATAGCTGGTAATCAATCGGTTGAGTTCATCCTGATTCGCATATCGGATTTGAGCGATTTGCAATCGTTCTTCTACAAAAGGTGCAGAATCAGCCTGTACGACCCCTTGGTGATCTTGGCCGCCCAACAGTACAAATCCCAACAAACCGAAAAATGTGAAGGCACACACCCACAAAAATTTACCAGTGTTGAACAAAATATTATTCCTTAGGGTCGGGATTTTAATAGCTATTCCAACTTAAATCCCGATCCTATCCAGCTAAACTTTAAACTTGGGACAATTACCGAATGTCCCCAAGGGTATTTAAAGTTCAGCCCTTAGGCTCGTGCCGCCATTTCTTCGCCAAAGCCTAATAGAGCAGCAACCATTTGATCGTTCGGCGCTTCGGCATACACGCGTAAAACAGGTTCTGTCCCTGACGGCCGGATCAGCAGCCAGCTGCCGTCTGCCATGTAATATTTCACCCCATCGGTCGTTTCAATTCTTTCAATATCGACATTAGATATTTGATCAGGTGCTGCTTTAAGCAACATCTCTACCATTTCTGCTTTTTCAACCGGCCGCGAAAGCTTCATATCTGTCCGACGATATTGAGCCGGTCCATATTCATCCAGCAATTCATCTACCAATTGATCTAGCCGCTTGCCAGAAGATGCCACGACCTCAAGAAGCAATAGCCCCATCAAAATGCCATCCCCTTCTGGAATGTGGCCTTTGATACTCATACCGCCTGATTCTTCACCACCCATCAACACGTCATCGGTCATCATTAAATCAGCAATTAGCCCAAAACCGACCGGCACTTCAACGACTTCCAGCTGATTCTTTTCGCAAATACGGTCGATCATACGGGTGGTGGATACGGTGCGAACCACTTTCCCCCGCAGCCCCCGTTTTTCGATTAAATATTTTAGGATAAGGCAAAAGATTCGATGCGGATCTACAAATTGGCCGTTGTTATCCACCGCACCGATGCGGTCCGCATCCCCATCAGTGGCTAAGCCCAAATCATAATGGCCACTTTTCATCATCGACATTAGCTGCTGCAAATTTCGTGCAATCGGTTCGGGATGAATGCCGTCAAATCCGGGGTTCATTCGGTGGCGTATATTCGTAACTTCGGCCCGAGTACGGGCTAAAACCTCCCCTATCACCCCTCGGCCGGCACCAAACATGCCATCAGCCACAATGCCTAACTTCCCCTGAGAAATCGTATCTAAGCTAATTAAGGTGCCCAAATGACCATAATAGCTCCATGCAGGGTCAAATCGGGTAATCATGCCGCTTTCAATCAGCGGCTGATACTCAGCGATTTTCGGCTCGTATCCACTTTCTATAATTCTTTTGAGATGCGCTTCGACCTGTCTATGCTGTTCTTTCGTCGCACTGCCTCCGAAACCGGCTTTCAGCTTAACCCCATTGTAACGGGGTGGATTATGGCTAGCGGTAATCATGACCCCGGCCGTGGCCCTTTTTTCTACAATGGCCCAGCTAACGGCCGGTGTAGGTGCATCGGCACGAGCCAGCCACGTTTTAATGCCGTTGGCCGCAAACACCATCGCAACTTCGGCCGCATAACGGTCAGACAAAAAACGAGTATCAAACCCGACAACGGCTATTTTTTCGGCCGTTTCTTGATCATTGATGAAGTTAGCGATCGCTTGGGCAACGAGCTGCAAATTGGCAAAAGTAAAGTCTCGGCTAATGATGGCACGCCATCCATCAGTTCCAAATTTTATAGTCATCTATCCTCGGTGGTTCAAAAATGATAGACCTCGCTAGCATTCGGGAAAAATGCTAGCGAGGTCTATCGAATTTCTATGTGATTGCCCTAATTTTAGCGGATTTAAAAATAGATGCAGGGTGTTCTCATTCAAAAGTAGACTCGAAGGTTGGGAAGTGATGTGCAGCGGCTTCTAATTGGCCTGAGACATCAGCTGCCCCTGCTCGCGGATGCGTCGGCTTAAAGCGCCGATAATACCTTGCGCGATTTCCGGCCGGTCAGCCATCAGCTGATCAAGGGCCTCTCGCTCGATGCTAAACAAAAGGGTGGGGACCAATGTCCGAACATCGGCCGACCGTGACTCTTGATTGAAAATCCCTAATTCACCGACTGTTTGACCCTGCCCCAATTTGATGATCGACTTCCCATTGATCAGCGCTTCGACCTCACCTTCCACAACCAAATACATTTCGGTCGATGCATCCCCCTGTTTTATAAACGTCTCATGGGCTTCAAGTGGGATTTCCGTCACAATGCCAGCCACAGATGCCAAAACATTTTCAGGTGTTTCTCTAAAAATGCTGGCCGCTTTCAAAATAGCAACTTTTTCAATCGTTAACATCACATCTTCCTTAGGGCAATCACCGCCATCTAAAATTTTGGGGGTTAACCGCTGTAACGCCCAATTGGCAGTTTGAACCACCAATGGAGACCCATTTTCCGTCGCCTGACGGATATGAGGCACCAAAGAACCAAATCCAGATAAAGCAGCCCCATAAATTGCACAAGCCCGCGTCCAACTGCGACACGCTTCATCATCAATTAACTGTTCAAGCTGCTCCACGGCCGTCAAAGGCTGTGCAACCTCTACCCATCGCCCTAAACGGGCCAAACGGTCGGCCGTAGACAAGGAGCTATCAATCATAATGCCAACTTGCTGGTTGTGTCGCTCGCTTAAAACGACTTCGAGGGTTTCATCTGCTAGGGTTTGGTGCAAACTAACGGCTCGCCCCAGCTGCTGGTTGGCGGTCCAAATGGTGCGTCGGTCATACAGCAGTGCGAGCAAATTAAACAGCCGATGGCGCGAATAATCTTGCTCCAACGTCAGCGCTTCATGTAACTGTGTCATGCTGGCGCCTGTTCCAATATCTCGTTGAATCGTAATCAGATCAGCAACTTCTTTGAGCTCGGCCGTCATTTGTTGATTAATACGATCACGATCCGCCATCGAATTTGCCGCATACCCGCTGTTGCGCAACGCGTGCAAAACGGCCGAGCGTACCCGTACATCTTTGTGATCAAAATGGGCGAGCAAAATCTCTTGGGCTTCAGTTGATCCGATTTGTCCCAACACCCGTGCGATACGCCGTTTAATTCGCGGAGGAATATCACTGGCATCCCCAAGTAGGTCGGCGACGAGCGGCATTAGGTAGTCTTGATGGGCTAAAAGCGCAGTAATCGCTTCGGATCGGGTTTCCCGCTCGCCTAAATTATTGATAATAGGCAGAACCAGCCGGCCATTAACCACTTGGTTCGCAGCCCGCAATGCCGCCAAGCGTACACAAGTATCGGGATGACTTAATTGATCCAAAATCGGCTGATAAAAACTGCTGGCACCAACCGCTTCTAATATTTTTGCAGTGAAAAGCTGAGACGCTTGATCTTCGTTTTTATTGATTTCAATCAACCGTACACCCGCATACACGCTACCCGGCAACCCGCCATATTTTAGCAATCCGACCAGACTTCCTAGCTGTACGTCTCGATCTTCATCATCGATATAAGCCTGCACAAACTCACTACTTTCATCCGGGTTACAGGCGCTGACCGTGCGCAAAATTCGCCCTTTCACGCGGCCGGAGCTGTGGCGTTTAAACAACTTAGTTAACGTCGGGTACAAATGAGTCAGCCGCTCAGTCTCGATCCGTTCTAGCACGTCAGACAATATTTTTTCGTTGCGATAGTTTAATAAGCCAACAAGGCGGGACGTATAAGATGCATGACCATCATTTTTGAGCAAATTTAGTGCCAATCGAATCATAGACGGGTTCCCTGTCCCGATTAGCCCTTCGACCCGAGAAACCGTTTCGGCATTGTCTAAGGCCAAGGCAACCTCATCCAACATACGGCGATTCAGTCGGTCTTGCAGTGTTTGCCCATATTGCCTGAACGTATGCCAACCGGTCCAAAGCCAAACAACCGTGAGTAGGCCGATAAGCAGTAGCACACCGTTTAAATTAGGCAATCTAGTTAAACCAAGCAAAACCAATCCAGATATTGCCATGCCTAAGGGAAGCGTAAAATCACGCAGCGCGTCGATCACTTTTTCTCGTTCATTTTGCGGCAAAATCTGGCTAATGGTTTGAATCGTTGGCACGGAAGCGGCATGATCAAAAATCAAGACAATGCCGTGCAACAAAATCGCTGACCATAAAATGATCGTGCTGCTTGACGGCAGCATGATGCCCAAAACAAACAGCAGTAACGACGTGAGTAAGACGCTAATAGGATTGGTAATCAGGCCAAAGTTTAGCCCGGCCCGCTTCATCATCGGGCGGAAAACAAAGAGCAACAGAGCGGCACCGGCCGCTTGGACTAAGGCGCTATATCCAGCAAAAAACGAGGGCAAGGCGATGGGTGTCTGGGCGAAAAACCGGCCGGCCTGAAATAAAAATACAAATAAGATAAGCTGCCCTACGACAACGGCCAAGAGTTGATATGCAAATAAGCTGCGGATCAATGGCTGCCCTTTGATCAACTCAAACCGGCTTTTTTCTGGATGAGGTAGGGGAGCGGCTTGGTTTGCAAACTGATCAGGGTAGTTTCGGGCGGCTTGGTTTGTATGCCAATAAGCCCCGGCCGCGCATAAAGCTGCAATCAAAATTAAGTGTGTAGGGTCTCCGGCAACGACCATCCATGGGCGCACCATTAGACCAAACAAGAATACACCGGCCAGCGTCCACATCAACATGACCGGCGACTGATTTTTACGTTCCCGTTCATCCGGAATCAGTCGGCCGTTTGTGTGACCTTGTCCCCAAGCCATTTGGGGCAAAAACACCAGATACCCAACCATGAGCACCAGTGAAACCCAACCTCCTCCACTTAACCAAGATATTGCCCAACCTAAAAGTAAAAAGGCAGACAAAGAGATCCAAACCGCGGCTGAGGAATGTTTACTAAAATAGCCAATGCCCCACGTGACCACAGGCAGCAAGACGGCTGAAACGAGGAAGACCCAAGGTAATGCACCAACCCCACTCTGATTGATAAACATGGCATACGTAACCGCCGTGAATAAAACAAAAGTGGCGCCGCCAAAAAACGCTTGAATGCATATAAATTGAACAGGGGTCAGCTGCTTGGGCAATATGGCCGTCATTAGTTTGGTCACAGTTTTTTCACTCTTAGAAAATGCTTTCTATCCGTTCCACCCATGTCCTTGTAGGTGGGGTAACAGGAGATAGATCTAGAATTTCGTTTCTCGTTTGGTGGTTGCGGGGCTGCGATGACTATGGTCTGGGGTAGCTTCTAACCAATAGCTCTGTGGTACGGTCAAATTGATTCTACAATAAAGTTGTGGCACCCAAAGTAAAATGAGTGGCTTAGCGTGAAGGAAAACCAAAAATTACGTGCAAACATCGTTTGAAGGGGTCCCAGTCGTCAAATCAGCATGCCACATCCCCCTAGGGCTGATCAACCAGTTTGAACGGAAAAAGGGTTATTTGATAAGATTTAGCGGTCTTAGAGAAAATCTTTTTTCTTGTCTGGGGTATACTGACAAGACCAAAGTACCTGTTGAACATGCTCGACTCATTAGGATTTACCTTTCGGTTAATTGTCCTGCTTTGAAGTATACACGCAGGGCCAATGCATCCTCATCCACGCCTCTCAACCTCTTTAAACTTTAAAGGAACCAGGAAAAAAATGAATAAGCTATCTATCTCACGACCGACATTCAAATGGTTGATCTCTTTTGGCCTCTTAGTGGCCCTCATGGCCGTTGGCACCCTTGCCCCTGTAAGCGCGGCTGGCTTTATCGTCAATAGCTCGCTCGACACAGTAGATGTTGAACCAGGGGACGGGGTTTGCAAAGATGAAAACGGGCTGTGTACCCTGAGGGCGGCTATTGATGAAGCGAATCACCCTAGCAATTCTGGCTTAGATACGATTACGCTTCCGGCCGGAATTTATATCCTAACGCTTGAAGGGCGTGCAGAGAACGGCAATCAGACAGGTGATTTAGATATCTTAGATGACTTAATCATTAATGGTTCCGGAGCCAAAAACACCTTTATTCAGGCGGGACAGTCAAAAAGCGAAGCGATTGACCGGGTAATCGATAGCCACTCGTCTATTCGCTTAACTCTCAACCAATTAACGGTTCGGTATGGGGATGCGGCCGATGACGAATCAAAATCTGGGGGTGGCATATGGGTTAGGGGTGGAACACTAACCGTGAATGATTCCGCCGTGAATTCAAATACGGCCGCGGCCGAGGGTGGCGCCATCTTTACTGAAGATGGGGAAGTCAATCTAAACCGCTCATTGCTGGCCTTTAATCAGGCACCCACCGGGTCGGCCCTTGCGACCTCAACTAAAAACAACTTTGGATCAGTCACACTGACCCACACCACCGTTTCTGGAAACACAGCCGATGCAAGTGGTGCAACAATTGAAGCCAACAGCGAGCCTGACTTAGATAGCTTTATAAACCTAATTCTAAGCACGCTTGCCAACAACTCTGGGGCCGCAGTTATTCGATCAGATGTTAATCATGAAACCTCCTTGTTCGGGCTTATCATCACCAACTTTGATGGGGTCGCCTGCGATTTAGGGCAGAGCCCCTCAATCGACACCCTCTTAGTGGATGACCCAACCTGTCAATTTACCGGCGGCCACACAAAGGTAGATGGATTCGATTCAACCTTATCTGAAAATGGCGGTGAAACACTGACCCACAAACTGGCACAGTCAAGCAACGCTGTTTCAATCATGGGATCTGAGTTTTGTACAGGCCAGACGGATCAAAGAGGGTTCCCTAGACCGGCCACGTGTGATGTGGGTGCTTTTGAGTTCCAATCTGCTTATGACGTCACGGTCCAAAGCGGGGTTGGCTTAACAGGGACAGTACAAATCGATCAAGATTTTTACGTTTATGATCTTGATGCAGAAATCGGCGTAGATGAAATTGTCGCCGCTTTAAAAATCGATGATGTAACGATCCACACCAATCGTGGGTTGGGCGGGCAAGATGGCGACCTAACTTGGTTGTTTAACTCCAATATCAACCTTGATGATATCGAGGATGGCAATCGTTTAATTTTAGATGTCAACGATGACATTATTTTCGATGGCAGCATTACCACAGGGAATCAAACAGGCAATCAATTAGACATCCATTTATTGGCAGATCAAGGGGGCGTCGGGGGAGTAATTCGGACGCAATTTGCCGAATTCTATACGGGTGGTGGTAACTTTGTTGCCTATGGTGACGCCACGAACGATGATGATGATTTCTCTATTGGTGTTGATTTTCGTGACACAGTTATCGATTTAGGCGAAGGGGACGGGGTGATCAACGGAACGGGTAAAAACTCGGCCGTCAATCAAGGCTTCCGCGCTACAGGCATTGAAATCAGCACCAGCATACTTGGCGAAGGAACCTTAACGCTTCAGCCGGTCAATGCTTCAGACTCTTTTATACTTAATGATTTTGATCTGGAAGCGATAAAAGACGGCTGGAAAAAAGTTTACATCGGCCGCACCGATTCACGCGGTGAACTTCGCTTTGATATCATCGGGGAATCAAACGGCTGGACCTTTAAGGACCCCACTCATTTACGTGCACCGGGGGTAGGGGGCAGTGTCGATTTAACCGATGGCGACCTCGATATCCAAGAGGATAGCCCCTTTATCGTTTCCTCGTATGCCAATATAGAAACCGGTCATATTCAGACACTTGGCAGTTCGGTTGAATTGAGCAGTATTACTGGAAACATTACCGCCTCGAGCATTAACAGCCAAAATCTTCAAGCCTCAGGCGGCGACATTAAGCTACAAGCGCCCAATGGTGCAGTCAAAGTCACAAACTTCATCTTCTTTGGCAGTAGCGCAGACTCTATCAACTCTGCTGGGGCAATCGAGGGGGGGGAAATCGTTATCGTCCATGGTGGGAACGGTTTGACCCCATTCAAGATAGGAGATGCCAACATAAACGGAACCGCTGGCGCCATCAATACAGGTGGTGCAATTTTAGAACCTACAGAGTCATTCTTTGATTCAGTCACCAAAACGGGACCTCCGGATATCGATATTTTGACGGGAGGAGCTCCTCAGCTTGGCCCGATTTTCTATGTCAACACCACGGCCGATCCAGGGGACAATGGCATTTGTGACACCAGCAGCTGCTCACTTAGCGAAGCGATTCAGGCCGCAAATGATAGTCCAAATGCGGGTAGCCCGGACTATATCTTTTTTGATATTGACGGCGATGGCCCCCATACGATTAATTTAACCGCCTCTCTCGTACCAATCACCGAAGCGGTAATCATTGATGGGCGTCTTCTTGATCCAGAAAAACAGGCTCGCGCTCAATCGGTACCCCCAGCTTTAAATATTGAAATTAATGGCTCCGCCTTGAGTGGGGGCAGCATTTTCAATGTACAGGCTGACCAAACTGAAATTTACAGGCTATCGATTGGCGGCAGCCCAGAAAATGGCTTGAAAATAACGGCCAATGACGTGACGGTTCAAAGCAATTTTATCGGGATGCGAGCAGATGGGACCACCGAGGCTCCCAATAAAGGATCTGGCATCTTAGTCACCGGCGATGGTGCAACTTTGGGTGGATTAGAGAGCAACGCGGGCAACTTGATCGCCAATAATGAATATGATGGTATCGAGCTGATAGATGTCGCCAACACCCACATCATGGGGAATAAGATATTTAACAACTTAGGAAACGGCATCTCGATTGACGGTACATCTGGATCGACTGGCAATATGATTAGCCAGAATTTCATCTATGAAAACGGCCGGTACAGCATCGACATCGGCGCTGATGGCGTTGACGAAAATGATTATGGAGACACCGATACCGGCATTAATGGCGGTCAAAACGCTCCGATCATCTACTATGCCGGTGAAGGGGAAGATGGCATGTACGTCATCAATGGACTCTTCGCAGGCCGATTACACTCTGGTGGTGGGCCAGCCCCAGATTACACCGTTGAATTCTATGGTAGTAACGAATGTAGTGACCAAGGAAACGGCCAAGGTGGCTGGTATCTTGGGTCAACAAAAACGGCCATCATCAACGAGGCTGGAGATGCCGGTTTCGCATTCACGGCCGAAGGTGAATTGCCCCTCGGTAGCTACGTGAGTGCCACACTAACAGATTGGAACGAAAACACGTCTGAATTTTCAACCTGCTACATTGTTCAAGACAACAATACAGATTGGACCCAAGCCCAGCGATTAGAACTAGAGCCAAAAACCGATTCACTGATCGGCACCCGTGTAAGTCAATACATCGACGTACCGGGGCAATCTCGTTGGTTTAAATTTGCCATCCAACCGGGTGAACAGGTGATCTTAAAGTTAGACGATTCCCCTGCAAATTATGATTTGGTCGCTTTTAATGACATCCAAAAAGCGTATGATGATTTAGTGGGGACCGATAATTTAGCCGAGGTCGGTGCAGAACAGGTGACAACCGCCTTTGCGAACCCGTCAGCCTTTACCAATCCATCGGCTTTCACAAACCCGTCAGCCTTTACCAATCCATCAGCTTTCACCAATCCGTCAGCTTTTACCAATCCATCGGCTTTCACCAACCCGTCAGCCTTTACCAATCCATCGGCTTTCACCAACCCATCAGCCTTTACCAATCCATCGGCTTTCACAAACCCGTCAGCCTTTACTA
>JAHDEB010000001.1:64300-72660 GCA_020629055.1 Chloroflexota bacterium | reverse complement strand
AACCCGTCAGCCTTTACCAATCCATCGGCTTTCACAAACCCGTCAGCCTTTACCAATGCCCCTGCACAGAGCATCATCGGGGTATCAGCCTTAAACGGACGCAGCGATGAAGAAATTGTGTTAAACACATGGAATCAGACGGGTGATTTTTATGTGATGGTGACCGGGCGAAATGGTGCTTTCAAACGGGCCAAACCGTTCACGGTCAGCGTTGGCCGCGTGGCGGGCAAATGTGACACAGTGGCCGGTTTAGATCAGCTCGTGGCACGTTCGCACGATATTCCGGCCGGTCCCTATACCTCTCTCATTTTGGTGGACACGGCTGACCCCACACTCGGCTCGGCAGGTGATATCTATTCACTAAACGAGTCGCTTAAAGCTTTAGCAGCATCAGAGAAAGTCAACGGAAAGATCATTGATCTGAGTATCGCCGGGATTAATGATGCTCGCATCAATGCGGCTCGGGAACAGGCGCAGACCTTCTTTGAATGCCCCTATGCTCAAAATGTCTACGCGACTGCGATTAAAGAGCTAATTGACGAATATCGTGCAGCGAGCACGATCGAGACAGAATACATTGTCTTGGTCGGAAACGATCAGGCGATTCCATTTTTCCGCTATGCGGATATGGCCCCCATTGGGAAAGAATCTGAATACAACATTCCGATTCTGCAGAACAATATCTCCCATGCTGCGTTGGTCTTCGATTACATTCTCAGCCAAGATGCTTACGGCTCGGACAAATCGATTCAGTTACAAGAAAATGAGCTGCCGATTCCGAATTTGCCGGTCGGCCGACTGGTCGAAACCGCAGCAGACGTCAGCTTTATGATCGACACGTATTTAGCTGGCACCGGTGGTTTAACCCCGCAAAATGCGTTTTTATCAACCTATGAATTTTTAGCGGATGGCTCTGATGTCGTTGCCGAAGAGCTCCGAGCGGGCATGAACAACGACAAAGCGGTTACGCTGCTGACCGATGCAGAAAAGGTTTGGTCGGCCGACGACATGCGCGCCCAATGGCTAAACAAAAATCGATACGATCTAAGTTATCTAGCCGGTCACTTTAGCCATCTAGGTGCAGATGCGGCCGACTACGTCACTCGGGTCACAACCAATGAACTAGTAGATTCAGGGTTAGATTTAACCAACACGGTCAATTTTAGTAGCGGCTGCCATTCCGGCTATAACTTGGTCAATCCACACGCGGGTATCGTTTATGACCTAGACTGGGCACAAGCATTTGCTCAAAAAGGTGGTCATCTAATCGCGGGGACCGGATTCCAATACGGGGATGCGGACCTAACTGAATACGGTGAACGGCTATACATCAACTTTGCACGCGAACTGCGTACCGGTCAGCCGGTACCCATCGGCAAAGCGCTCGTTGCCGCTAAGCAAGAATACCTGCTTGATACAACGGTTGAAATAGACGGGGTATTCGAGAAAACGATTCTCGTCTCGACCTTATTCGGCTTACCGATGTTTGAAGTCACGATGGAAGCTCCTTCTGAACCTCGAGAGCCGGTTGCGATGCAAGGCATTGTCCAGCCTGGTGATCTTATTAGTGAGTTAGGCAGCCAAACAGGCCTCCAATACGCTGATATTACCCAAGCGTTTAATTTAACCCGTAAAACCAAAGCGTTAGAAACGATCGATGGAGGTGAACCTCTGCAAGCCGTTTACTATGCTGGTGATTCGGGTCATTCCACTCGCTCCGGCTTCCCGATTATGCCGATCGCATCATTCGATGTTTCTCATCCAGAAGGAAATGAGTCTGGCATTGTGCGTGGTGTTGGTATTCGCGGTGGAACCTACACCTCCGAAACCGATGTCTTCCCACTAACCAGCCAAGCCAATACTGAAGAAGAACGGCTGCACGAAGCGTTCCGGGCCGATTTCTTTTACCCGGTTAAGCAAGTGAAACTCAATTACTTTGGCGCATTGATTGATGAAAGTGGTGGAGAAACACGGATGAATGTGGTGCCAGCCCAGTACAAATCAAACTCAGCGGCCGGCAGTCGTTATTTAGGCACGATGATTACCTATAGCAACATGGACTTCCGCATTTACTACAATAAAGACATGTCGGAAAACGGCCGTATCGGCCCGGCATCGATTGCAAAAGTCTATTCAAACGTCAATCCAGATGGTTCTGTGTCACTCCGTGTGCAGGCAACCGAACCCCGTTTGGGCGTTCATGAACTCTGGGTGCTGTATACCGGCACCCTCGGGTCTGGCTTACATGGCGAATGGGTGGCTTTAGATTTAGGCAAAAATTCGGCCGAAATGTCTGAATGGCGTGGCACGATCACAGTTGACGATCTAAATGGAACCGATCCTGCCAGTGTACGCTTTATGGTACAAGCGGTGAATGCGGTCGGTATGGTCACACTAGATGCGAACAATGGTGAATTCTATAAACCGGATGTAGACCCGGCCGACTTATCAGTACCCACAGAAGGTGGTCCTCAGCTGGTCGGGACAAAGATTGAATTTACCGCCCCAATCAGCGGCAGCTTTGGCAGCAATGTCACCGTCTTCGTAACCTTGACCAACGCAGCCAATCAAGAGCCAATTGCAGATGAATGGGTTCATATTAGCTTAGGCGACTTGACCTTTAATGGCATTACAAATGCTGAAGGGAAAGCGACTATCGATATTCCGGTCGTTTCTCTACCTGATGCAGGTGACGAAGGTCTAGAAATTCAGGTCGATTACGCTGGTTCAGATCAGTTTGATGAATCTTTAGCCCGCCAACCGTTCGAAGTCAACAAACAACCCACCAGTTTGACATTTGAAGCGGGTTCTGATGTCGAAACTGACGAACCGTGGGGCTTGGTTTTGAGTCTGCTCGACGGAGAAGGTCGAGCGATACCAGAACGTTTCGTATCGATTGTTTTAACCAACACGAAGACCAATGAAACGTTTGAAGCCACCCAAGATACAAACCAGAACGGCCAAACTATTCTCAATGAATTGTTGGGTCAATCTGTACCTGATGGCACTTACACTGTTCAAGCGAATTTCGAAGCGGATGATTATTATTTAGCATCATCAGCGAACACGACGCTCAGCATCGGTGTAGATGACCCAGGTGGTCCTGGCCAAGATGGTGGCGCCGTTTATCTGCCGTTGATTATCCGGTAAATAGAGTGACGACTATATTAAAAGCACCGGCTCAACTGTGTTGAGCCGGTTCGCTTAAACCTAGCAAGTTTGGACCAGACTAGAAAGGTTTGGGATGCACTCGAGCTCCCACCAACTAAACATGGAAAAGCAGAGAAATAGCGTCAATGCTTAATTAAATTCCCGTTCATAAGGCGGTAAAATTTGATCACTGGGATTCAACCATTGGCATTTTTTAGCTTTATACACAATACTCAACATTATGGAACGTGGCAGTCACTATATCCCCATGGATTGGCGAAGAGCAATCGCCAAAAATGAGAGCCTAATAGAGCACCAAATCGGCGCAGTGTTGTTTGCTGACATATCTGGTTTTACCGCTCTGACAGAGACTTTTTCTCGCGAGCTTGGACCCAAACGAGGTGCCGAAGAGTTTACTCTGCGCCTCAATCAGGTGTTCTACGGTATTGTGGCTGACTTGCACCGTTTCGGTGGCAGCGTGGTGAGCTTTAGCGGCGATGCGATGACCTGCTGGTTTAATAACGACATCGAAGGGCGCAAAGCGGTCACCTGTGCACTGGCGATGCAGCAAACTTTAGAATCCCAGAGTGAAATTACAACCTTTTCGCGTAAAAAGGTTCGATTAGGAATTAAATTGGCGGTGTCTACCGGCCCGGTACGTCGATTTTTGGTTGGGTCGCCCAAGTATGCCAGCCATGATGCGATGGCCGGTCGTACCCTGGAAAGAGTCACCGCTGCCGAAGGCATGGCCAACCGGGGTGATGTTGTACTGGATGCGCAAACGGCCGACCGCTTGCAAAACCAGATCACGATCGATGAGTGGCGTACAAACCCCGAAACCAAACAGCGTTTTGCGGTGATATCAGCAATTCAAGAACCAGCAAAAGAGAATCAATGGCCTAGCATGGAAGAAGAGCTGGACCAGAGTACGATTCAAGAGTGGACGCTGCCCAGCGTGTATGAACGGCTGACCGCCAGTGACGGCGCGTTCTTATCTCAGCTGCGGCCGACATTTTCCCTCTTTATCCGCTTTTCTGGCATCGATTATGATTTAGATGCTGAAGCCCCTGAAAAATTAAACCGCTTTATCTGCCACCTGCAAGATGTACTCGTCGAGTTGGGAGGTAGCCTGCTACAGCTAACGATCGGAGACAAAGGCAGCTATGTTTACGCCGCTTTTGGTGCACCTAATGCCTATGAAGATGATGCGGAACGGGTCGCATCCGCCGCCCTCACCATCATGGAAACGTCTGATCAATTTAACTTTGACCAACGGTTACAGATGGGCATCGCCCATGGGGACAATTGGGCCGGTGCGTATGGTGGGGCTGAACGTCGCACCTATGGGGTGATGGGTAACAGTGTCAACTTATCTGCCCGTCTGATGATGAAGGCGGAGCCGGGACAAATTTTAATTAACCAAGAAGCCAAGCAAAAGTTTGATCTTGAATTCAACAGCATGCCGCTTGGCAAAGTGCGCTTTAAGGGGAAAAAATACGAAACTGAAGTTTTTGAGCTGATCGGACCGAAGCTGAAAAGCGGGTTCCATCTTTTTGATGCAGCCTATCGATTCCCGATGGTTGGGCGAGAAGCGGAGCTGGCCTTAATAGAAGAAAAATTAGCATTAACCAAAACGGGTAACGGACAAGTTGTTGGTATCACGGCCGAGGCCGGTATGGGCAAGTCCCGCTTGGCGGCCGAAGTAAGCAAAGCTGCGGTTCAACTGGGAGTGAAAGGGTTCGGCAGCGAAGGTGAGTCTTTTGGCACCAACAGCAGCTACCTGATTTGGGAGACGATTTGGCGCGACATCTTCGGCCTAAAACAGGGCAACTCGACGCAAGAACAAATCACCTACCTAGAACATCAATTAATGGAAGCTGGGAAAGAGTTAGAAGCCAGGCTCCCCTTGCTTTCTCCCCTAGTCAAGCTGCCTATCCCGGACAACGAATTAACCGCATCCCTTGACCCAAAGGCACGTAAGACCGCATTAGAAGCGCTGCTTGTCGACTATTTACGTCACATCTCCAAAAATTCATCAATATTAATCTTGCTCGAAGACGTTCACTGGATTGATGATTTATCGAAAGATCTACTGACGTTAATCGCAGACACGATCAAAAATCTACCGGTGATGCTGCTGGTTGTCTATCGGCCGCCGTTGCATGTTGAAAATCGGGTCCCCGATTTCAGCCACCTCCCCTACTTTGTGCAAATATCATTGGCACAGTTTTCCGAAGAAGAGATCGCAATTCTCATCCGGCATAAACTCATGCAGTTTTTCTCGGCCTTTAACATTCCGAAGAAACTGCTAGACATGGTGGTTGATAAATCAGGTGGCAATCCGTTTTATATTGAAGAGATTTTAAATTACCTCAAAGATCTAGAAATCAACCTGCAAAGCAGCACGGCTCTTTCAACGCTTGATTTACCAGATACGATTACAAGTCTGATTTTGAGCCGTCTTGATCGATTGACGCAAAGCCAGCAAATTGTTGTGCGTGTGGCCAGCGTCATCGGCCGCCTCTTCCGCTCGTCTATGGTCCACGGCGTTTATCCCGGCGACCCGATTCGAGAGCAGATTGAAAAAGATTTGCGCGTTTTATTCGATCTCGATTTAACCGCTCTTGAAAAGACGGAGCCTGAAGAGACCTACCTCTTTAAGCACATTGTGACCCAAGAGGTGACATACGAAAGTTTGCCTTATAAAACCCGCAGCCTTTTACATGAACGTGCTGGCGAATACATAGAAATACATCATGCTGAAGAGCAAGATCAATTTGCAGACCTCTTGGCATTCCATTTTAGTCGGTCGAGTAACCGGGCAAAGAAAAAGAAATATCTTTTACGGGCCGGTGAAATCGCCCAAGAAAGTTTTGCGAACGGGGCCGCAATCGATTACTTCAAGCAGGTTCTACCTTTACTCAATCAAACAGAAAAAGTTGAAGTTGACTTTAAGATGGGGGAAGTGTATGAGTTGATTGGTGATTTGGATGAAGCCAACGAGCTCTACGAGAGCTTGCTTGAAGAAATCAAATCGTCGGCCGAATTAAACACCTTTTTGCCGCAGGCCAACATCGCCATGGGTGAACTGCGGCGTAAACAGGGGAATTTCGCCGAAGCAGAACCTTATCTCACCGAAGCACGGCAGTCTGCGACTGAATTAGATGATCAGGCGGCCGTTGCCAAAGTCCTCCTTTGCATGGGGACACTAAACGCGCAGCAAGGTGAGTTAAACGTCGCCCTTGACCTTTATCAAGAGTCGCTCGAATTACACAAAAACGAAGATGATGCGCCTAACATTGCTAATATTCTGAATAATATGGGCGTCGTCGCTGAATATCTGGGCAATTTTCCGCAAGCAAAATTATGGTTTGAGGAGTCATTGGCGGTCAGGCAAGAGAACGGGCTCCGCTCACGTGAATCGATCTCCTTAAGCAATGTCGCCAATATGATGGTTGAGCTGGGTGAATCAGAAGAGGCGATCGGCTATTACGAAGAGGCGCTAACGATTCAACGCCAAGTTGGCAATCTTTGGGCGATGGGCAACACCCTAAACAATTTAGGAAATGCGGCCCGGGAAATGAACCAAATCGTTCGTGCAAGCGATGTTTACGCTGAAAGCCTAGACATTTATAAAGAATTAAGAGATAAATGGGCCCTTGCGTTTTTGCTAGAGGATATAGCTGTGTTATTCTCTATGCAGCATTTGGCGAAAAAAGCGATGTTCTTAACCGGTGTGGCTGATAAGCTACGCGAAGAAATCAATTCGCCACTTTCGAAAGTTTTAAAAGAAAAATTAGAAAACAAACTACAGTATGCCCGGCAAAAGCTAGGTGAAAAGGTTGCACGCCAGGCATGGATGGCTGGAAGGAAGTTAGATTTGGATAATGCGATTGGAATTGCGCTAGATCAATTATCAAAATCAGGCAGCGGGAAACAACCAGATATTGATGGAGCGATTGACTTTGCACTGGACATTCTCCGCAATCAGTTGGACCCTGTATACGTCTATCACAATATTGTGCACACAGAACTCGATGTCATGCCGGCCGCCATGCGCTTAGCCGAACGATGCGAGCTTTCACCAGAAGAAACTATTTTGCTTAAAGTGGCGGCTAGCTTCCACGATGTGGGTTATTTAAATGGCCCTACTGAGCATGAAGCCCGCTCATGCGAGATTGCTCGAGAGCATTTGCCCCGGTTCGACTTCACAGCGGAGCAAATCGAAGCGATCTGTAGCATGATCATGGCGACACGCATCCCGCAAACGCCGGTAAATTTGGCAGGCCAAATCTTGGCAGATGCCGATTTAGATCTGCTCGGCCGTACCGACTTCCCCACCGTCAGCCACCGCTTAAGGGTAGAGTTGGAAAACACAGGGAATCAATTGTCCGATTTACAATGGTTTTCACAGCAGGTCGGCTTTTTGGGGTCTCATAGCTATTTCACACAGGCGGCCATCGAAACACGCCAAACTCAAAAAGAAAAGAATGTCGATTGGCTAAAAGCGATCGTTGAAGAAAAAAGTGCCGAGTAGCAGACTTAACTCGTCTTAATCTCTAAATTCGTTTACTCCCCTAGTGACGCCTCTAGCTTAGGTCCATCGTATACATAGGGAATCTGTGCCCATTTGGCTTGAACCCAAACCGTTTATACAGACGTTGTGCAGCTCCGTTTGCAGATTCCGTATTCAGGGTCATATTGATCATTCCCCGTTTTTGATACGCTTTTACCGCATCGGCCAACAAATGGCTCCCGATACCGGCCCCTTGAAATTTCGGGTCTACTGATATTCGAGCCAAATGCACCGAAGAGCCTCGGCTCACTGCGCTGTGTTGAAATCCGACAACTGTTCCCCCGATTTCCGCCACATCAAAACTAAACGCCTGCTCTAAAGCGGCCCGAATACCGGCCGGGCTATGCCGCCATAGCGGTTGATAAGTTCGGGCTTCTATTTCAGCCAGTGTTTCCGCATCATCGGCAACGCCTGGACGAATAACTAAATTCGGGAGTGCATCGAGCGGCGGAACCCGAAAAGTAGGCTTTTGATAAGTAATAATTTGCTCCGATCGATGAAAACCGAGTTTTTCAGGCCATTGATCCGGCCATGCGATCGGCGCCATCCAGCCGATAGTTTTAACCCCAGCAGTAGCCAAGTATTCGATGACGACATCGACCATGGCGGCCAATTGTATAAATGATTTTCTAGA
>JAHDEB010000001.1:57253-64200 GCA_020629055.1 Chloroflexota bacterium | reverse complement strand
GCAACCATGCCCCAGGGAGCGGATCCGCACCTATCGCCAAACAACCCAAGGCCCCTTCGGCCGAGCGACTCATGACAAAATTCGGGCCGCCCATCCAATGCCTTGCAGGAAACCAATCTACATGCCGGTGGCGCCAAGTGGCCATTTCAACCAATCGTTCTACCTGCTCAAAATCGCTTTCTTGAACCTGCCAAAGACTTAAATTATCTTCCAATTGGCGGTGGAAATATTCGGTCTTATCAATATTGTTGTCGTTTGCGATTTCCATATCGCTATTGTACACTATTGCATCAATTTTCAGACCAGTTTGGGGGCTTTTTCTGGTCATTAACAACTAGACATAAAATAAATGGAGATCGCGGCCCCTAAACAGGACCGCGATATAAAAATGGCAAAAAACGGAAGAGATAAAACTCTTGAAAGTACGATTGCAAATATTCACAAACGATTTGGTGATGACGCAATCATGCGTCTTGGCGATGCCAATCACATGGATGTCGAGGTCGTGCCAACCGGCTCGATTTCCCTAGATATCGCATTGGGCGTCGGTGGTGTTCCAAAAGGGCGCATCATTGAAATTTATGGACCTGAATCTTCAGGTAAAACAACTTTATGCCAACACATCATCGCTGAATCACAGGCACTGGGTGGCGTATGTGCCTTTATTGACATGGAGCATGCATTAGATCCTGCCTACGCTGAAAAAATCGGGGTCAATGTCGAAGAGCTTTATATTTCACAACCAGATACAGGAGAACAGGCCTTAGAAATCGCAGAAGCGCTGATTCGTTCGGGCACCATTGACGTTTTGGTTATCGACTCTGTGGCCGCTTTGGTCCCTCGGGCTGAAATCGAAGGTGAAATGGGAGATACCCATGTTGGACTTCAAGCCCGCTTGATGTCTCAGGCGCTACGAAAATTATCTGGTGTGATTAAGCAAACCAACACCATTGTTATTTTTACGAATCAAATTCGTATGAAAATCGGCGTGATGTTCGGTAGCCCAGAAACAACCAGCGGTGGTAATGCACTAAAATTCTATGCATCTGTCCGACTCGATATTCGACGAATCCAATCGATTAAAGGTGGAGGCGATATCGTCGGAAACCGAACCAGAGTGAAAGTTAAAAAGAATAAAGTGGCCCCTCCATTCACAGAGGCTGAGTTCGACATTATGTTTAATGTCGGTATTTCTCGCTCTGGCGATGTGCTCGACTTGGGTACAGCGTATGAAATTATCACAAAACGGGGTGCATTCTTCCGCTATGGCGAGCAATTACTAGGCCAAGGGCGTGAAAATGCGAAAACTTATCTCGAAGAAAACCCTGAGATGCTCTACGAGATTGAAAATCTCATTCGAGTAGAGGCGGGATTGCCGGCTTTAGAAATCGAAGTCGAAGAGTAATGCCATTAGGGCAAGAACGAGAAATAAACTGCTTTCAGTCAGATATTTCTCGTTCCTAGAGGTAGATTGATTCATTGAGGCCGCTTTTTACGAGTTGGTCCTTTTGACTCTCAACCGATCACAGCAGAACGGCCCGCTTCAGCCAAGCGGGTTGCTTGTGGCAAACGAACACTAAGAGCACCTTCCTCACCAATTAATGGTGGATATTTACACCCTTAACCAAATTCTGTGTTGGGGTAAAACCGGTCATCGATTAGCCTTCGGCCGGTAAAAATAGGCTATAAACGGTTCAGCAAATATGTGTCCCCGTCTTTAAGTAAAAGACGGGCTATTTTGTTAAATTAAACTTTTTTGGCGGACGGTCTAATCGATATTTGTGTTCTTTTGCCGCGGCATTGTGATGCCGCGGCTTTTTGTTTTATGGCGACAATAACCGATATAACGATTCAAAAGCGGAGAAAAGACCGTGTCAACCTGTTTTTGGATGGTGAATACGCATTTAGCTTGTCAATGATTAATGCGGCATGGCTAAAAATCGGACAGGAATTGTCGGCCGAAAAAATCAAGGCACTTCAACAAGAAGAAGCGTATGAGCGAGGCAAAGAGATCGCACTGCGTTTAATCACTAATCGGCCGCGAAGCATTAAAGAAATTCGCGACAGAATGCGGGAAAAAGATGTCGAGGAATCAGCTCGAGATCGTGTTATTACCCGGTTTGAAGAGCTGGAATTATTAGACGATGTCGCATTTGCTCGCTATTGGATCGACCAGCGAGCACGATTCAACCCGAGAGGCATTCCGATGCTTCGGCAAGAATTACGGCAAAAAGGGGTCGATCAGCAAATTATTCAAGATTTGCTAAATGAACTAGATAATTCATCCGCTGCGATGAAGGCCGCAGAGAAAAAGGTAAGGTCCTTATCCCGTTACGGAGAAGAGGATTTCCGAAAAAAGCTATCAGGATTTCTTCAGAGACGCGGGTTCTATTACGAGGACATTCGGCCGGTAGTAGACGAGCTATGGCAGCGGAGGTGTGAATCAGATGAAGGAGACATTTAGATGATACTTGCACAAGTTGGTCCCGGCCCATCCATTTGGTTGTTGGTCGTGATTGGTGTTGTTATCGGTCTCATTATTGCGTTTGCGGTTGCAACTATTTTTTACCGAACATCGCTTAAACCAAACGATGAAAAAATGATGCAGCAGGCGCGTGACGATGCGAACCGCTTGAGACAAGAAGCTGAGAAAGAGTCGAGCAATATCTTAAACCAAGCCAAAAAAGAGACGCGCCAAACGCGTCAGGAAGCGGAACAGGCGATTGAACGCCGCTACCGAGATATTGCAAAGACAGAAGAGCGACTAGATCGTCGCCAATCGATTTTAGACGAACAAACTTCAAAAATTGAGAACAGAGAACAGAACTTAAACAAACGGCAGGGGCGCCTAGACAAGCAGCAGAATGATGTCGAAAAGCTGCAGTCTGAGCGTCAGGCTGAGCTTGAAAAAGTAGCAGCCATGACCAAAGACGACGCTCGTGCAGAACTATTGAAATCTGTCGAAGTGGACGTACGACAAGACATGGCTCGGCTTATGCGCGAAATCGAAGAGCGGTCGCGTGATGAAGCGGAAGAAAAAGCGCGTAAATATATCGCAGAAGCGATGCAGCGGGTGGCTACAGACCAAGTATCTGAAAACACCATTGCCGTTGTGCCACTGCCGGGCGATGAAATGAAAGGACGTATTATCGGCCGGAATGGGCGAAACATCCGCGCATTCGAGCAGGCGGCTGGGGTCGATGTGATCGTAGACGATACACCTGAAGCTGTGACCGTATCCAGCTTTGACCCGGTCCGCCGTGAGGTTGCACGCCGTGCGCTGGGCAAGTTGGTCAACGACGGCCGTATTCATCCAGCACGAATCGAAAAGCTCATCAGCGATGCTCAAAAAGATGTCAACCGAGACATTCGCAAAGCGGGTGAGGAAGCGGCATTCCAAGCCAATGTGCACGGGTTGCATCCTGAAATTGTTAAAATGATGGGACGCTTAAAATACCGGACATCATACGGACAAAACCAATTAGGACATGCGGTAGAAGCCTCGTCATTGGCTTCTATCTTGGCAGCTGAAATGGGTGCCAACGTAGAGCAGGCCAAGATGGGTGCATTTTTGCACGACATCGGCAAAGCGATGGACCATGACCAAGAAGGTACCCATGCACAGATCGGTGCCGACTTTATCAAACGGTTCAAAGTCCCCAAGAAAGTGGTCAACGCAGTTGCATCCCATCACCATGAAGTTGAGCAAGAAACGGTTGAGGCGATTATCGTCGAAATCGCTGACGCTATTTCAGGTGCACGGCCGGGTGCGCGGCGCGAAAGCACTGAAAACTACATCAAACGGATCCGCACGCTGGAAGAAATCGCCACGACGTTTGAAGGGGTTGAAGGGGCGTATGCGCTTCAAGCCGGCCGTGAGATACGCGTGTTGGTTAAGCCAGGTTCGATCGACGACTTAGGCTCGATTCGTCTATCGCGTGATATCGCCAAAACGATCGAAGACAGCATGCAGTATCCGGGGCAAATTCAAGTCACAGTGATTCGCGAAACCCGGTCTGTAGATTTCGCCAAGTAATTTTTTAACAGACTGGGGATGCTAGATCCCTAGTCTGTTCCCTTCTCCCCCACGTTTGAAACTCCCACGTTTATAATTACAGCATTCATCATGGAAAAAGATCGGAGTAGGTATCATTTGATTTCACCTGATCTTATTCCCCTAATCAAAAAATATTATGCGTAAACCGATAATTGCAGGAAACTGGAAAATGAACATGACCGCGGCCGACGCGGTTGAATTTGTCAATGGCATCAAAGACGCTCTCGACCAAATCGATGGGGTAGACGTCGCATTTTGCCCAACAGCGATCGTCATCCCGGCGCTGGCAGAGGCATTGGCAGGCACCAAGGTGGGCGTGGGTGCCCAGAATATGTACTGGGAAGAAAAAGGTGCCTTTACCGGCGAATTGGCTCCCAGCATGCTCACCCCATATTGTCAATATGTGATTTTGGGCCATTCTGAAAGACGAGAATATTTTGGTGAAACCGACGAAGGTGTCAATAAAAAAGCCAAAGCGGCGATTGCGCATGGCTTAACCCCTATTATCTGCTGTGGTGAAAGTTTGGCACAAAATGAAGCGGGTGAAACCGTTTCATTTGTGGGTGGACAAATTCGCGGCGCATTAGATGGCATTGCGGCCGCCGACGTCGCTAAACTTGTCATCGCTTACGAGCCGATTTGGGCCATTGGCACCGGTCGGGTCGCAGAGCCAGCTGACATCAACACGATCATCGGCCAAGCGATTCGCGGTGTGGTGGCAGATCTTTATGATCAAGATACGGCCGATCAAGTGCGCATTCAGTATGGCGGTAGTGTTAAGCCGGAAAATTGCAGCGCCATCATGGCAATGGAAAATGTTGATGGGGCATTGGTCGGCGGGGCCAGCCTAAAACCATCCTTTGTAGAACTTGTGCAAAACGCACTGTAGTCTAAAAAACCAAAAGAGGGTTGAACAAGATGTTTCAACCCTCTTTTTTTATTTGTAACCCGAGCACTTTCCCCGGGTGTCTATCGGCTGTTTGATAGAAAAGCTTGCATTGATCCCTCAGATTTCATAAAACTAAAGCCATGTACCAGAGTCTCTCTCCTATAATTTGGGTTGTGATTTCGCTGATTGTCCTGTTCCTTCTAGAACGGTGGATTCACAAACATATGCAGGGCATCGCCTATTTAGTGACCGGCAGTTTGCAGTGGTCGGTCATGCTGTATGCGCTTATCTTGTTTCCGGGGGTTTTCCTGCACGAGCTCAGCCATTGGATCATGGCGAACCTATTGGGCATGCGTACCGGCCGATTTTCGGTCTGGCCATCGTTACAACCGGATGGCACAGTCAGGTTAGGCTACGTTGAATTTTACAAAACCCAACGGGTGGCCCCTGTGCGAGAATCTTTGATCGGAGGCGCCCCACTCATCTTTGGCATCGGGGCGATATTGCTCATCGGCCGGTATGTTTTTCAAGCCGAGCAGCTGGCCCAAGTCGTCATTATCGGAACACCCGATGCGTTACGCACCGTTTTAAGTGGGGTATTCTCGACGGCCGATGCATGGATATGGCTGTACCTATTATTTGCCATTAGCAACGCCATGATGCCCAGCCCTTCCGATCGAAAAGCGTGGCCCTTGTTTGGATTTATCTTAGTCGCTATTTTGGTCTTACTTTATTTTGCAGGATTTCAGGACGCACTGTGGCAAACATTGGTTGGTCCAGTTACCACCATCGCTGGCTATTTATTGTTGGCTTTCGCCATCACCATTTTGGTCGATGCGGTATTTGTCACCATTATTTTGGTTCTGGAATTTGTTTTAACCCGTCTTCTGAAAAAACAAATCAACTATTAATCGACACCCGATTGAGCGACGATAAAGCTTAAAGAATGATCGTTTTCGGCATAAACCTTGCGAGAGATATGCACAAGCTCAAATCCTGCTTCTTTAAAATAGGCCATGTAGTTATGAGAGAATGAGCGTTCATTGCCATAAGGTTGAGATCCTGGATTCTTCATAAAATCATGATCCAGCCCATTGGGTTCAATGGCGACAAAAATCACACGGTTAAAGAAACTGATCATCTTCAACAAAACGAGCAATCGTTTTTGGGTAAAGTACTCCAGCACACCCCGAGACGTAACAAAAATCATGTTTGAGGCCCCATTATTTTCAATCCATTCAAAGGCATCGCCTGCCACAAAATTTAATTTCGGATGATCTTTATACTTTTCTCGGTTTTTCTCGGTTTGTGCTTCACTTAGGTCGATACCGATAAACTGTTCGATCTGAGGAAATTTTTCAGAAAGATAGTGAGTGATATCCCCATTACCCGCTCCAATTTCTACTAGGGTCGTAAACTCATGCTCCGTTTCCTGAAGTTTCTCCTCCAAAATATCAAACACAAATGAACAGTCGGGCATAAAGACGCTTTCAAAATTATCGTCAGTTAGTTCAAAATATTCAGTCCCCCTGTTCTTCCAATAATCATGATGGTATTTGGCCAAAGCCTGATCGTCCTTGGCAAGTTCAGCCTTTGCGAGAATTGCTCCACGCATCAGCCGTTCTCTAAAACTTAAGCTGTCTTCAATAACTAATGTCATGCCATTCGTTGCAAGTTGTTGAGCTTTGTTTGGCTGAAGCAATACAAGTAAATTCCCTAAAAATAGTTTTAGTAGTGTCATCATGGTTTTATTTTGGGCGAGAGACGTAGCGCACAGGTCTCGATCGGATTAAGATTAAAATGTTTGAATGATAAATATAAATAGCACCGCCTTTGCGGCAGCGGGATAACAATAGTGTGGAAGACTTGCAATCTGCCTTGCGGGTGGTACGCTCAGTTAACTTTTAAGCCTAAATTTGGTTATTATTTGGTTTGACTTTTTGTAGATTAATCGAGCCATTATCTAAAACAGGAAATGTGATTCATGACTGTAAAAATTGA
>JAHDEB010000001.1:41502-57153 GCA_020629055.1 Chloroflexota bacterium | reverse complement strand
ATTAATCGAGCCATTATCTAAAACAGGAAATGTGATTCATGACTGTAAAAATTGACGTTTGGTCAGACTTTGTTTGACCTTGGTGCTATCTCGCGGCCTCCAGTTTGGAGCAGCTCGAAAGTACCCATGATGTAGAAATCACTTGGCACAGCTATATGCTACGGCCGCCCGGAGCGGCCCCCATCTCGCCAGAGTATCGGGCAAAAATTTTGGCTGCCCGGCCGCGCATGGCCGAAATCGCAGAGCGTGATTTTGGGGTAGAAATTAACTTCAACACCTTTACCGGGACAAGTACAGGGGCATTGGTTGGGGCGAAATATGCTGAGGCGCAAGGAGCAGGCAAGGCATACCACAAACGCTTAATGACCGCCTATTGGGTCGACTCTAAAGATATTCATAATCGGGTTGTATTGGCCGAAATTGCTGGGGAGATCGGGCTCGACAAAGAAGCCTTTCTGAACGCCTTAGATTCAGAACCATGGACGACCCAAGTTACCGAAGATATCGATCAAGGGTTCCAATATGGGATCAGTGGTGTACCGGGGATGATTTTTGCAGACAAATACCTTGTTTCAGGTGCACAGACCCATGAGGTTTTGGGAGATATCGTGGCTCAGGTAATTGAACGCGAAAGTGGTCAGTAGGTGGTTTGATTTTAAACTAAAAAGAGGAGCAGGTCGTAATATATTTTATGACCTGCTCCTCTTTTTAGTTAGTGCCCTACCAGTCATTGGCTGACTGATAAGGCAAACTCAAATTAATCTTTGAATTGAGCCACAAGCTCGCTAAGGGTTCCTTTTGCATCACCAAACAGCATGCGGGTGTTTTCACCAAAGAACAATGCATTGACGATACCGGAAAAGCCTTTGCCTCGGCCGCGCTTGAGGGCGTAAACCGTTCGGGCTTCATGGACCTTGATAATTGGCATGCCGTAAATCGGGCTGCCTTCATCGGTCAAAGCGGCCGGATTGACCACGTCGTTTGCGCCGATCACAATCGCCACGTCAACCGATTCCATTGTCGGATTCACATCCTCCATTTCAACCAACTGCTCATATGGCACATCGGCCTCGGCCAAAAGCACATTCATATGGCCAGGCATACGGCCAGCAACAGGGTGAACCACATACCGCACTTCGGTACCATTCGCTTCCAAGATTTCACCAAGCTCACGCACAACGTGTTGGGCTTGCGCTACAGCCATCCCATAACCCGGGACAAATATCACGCTGTCGGCCGCTTCCAAGACATAATAGGCATCTTCAATGCTGGCCGCTTTCATTTCCCCTTCAACACCGCTGCTGCCTGAGGATGTGCTACCAAAGCCACCCATCAGCACGCTGCCCAAGGTTCGATTCATGGCACGGCACATAATCACGGTCAAAATCAATCCGCTGGCGCCCACCAAACAACCGGCAACAATCAAAACGTTGTTTCCGATCACGAACCCGGCCGCGGATGCTGCCAAACCAGACAAGCTGTTTAACAGTGAAACCACAACCGGCATATCGCCACCGCCAATCGGCATAACACCGGTATAGCCAAAGATCAGGGACAGGATGATAACGGCCGAGAACAGAGCATATCCGGCCGTACTACCGCCGAATAAGACCATCATGACACCGCAGATCAGCATGATGCCCAAAAGAGAAGCATTTAGCATGCGTGACCCTGGGAACGGATCGCCACCACCAAAGCGGCCGGACAATTTACCCCAAGCTAAAACACTACCGGTAAATGTAACACCACCGATCAACACCGTTAAGAAAATAACGATCGAGGTAAAAATCGAGCTTTGCCCTGTTTCGAACAGCCGCTGGTATTCGGCCCAGCCCACGGTCAAACTCGCCAAACCGCCAAATCCATTAAAAAGAGCAACGAGCTCTGGCATACCGGTCATTTCAACCCGTTGGGCTGCGTAATAACCGATTCCACCACCAATCGCGATACCAAGCAAGATCATGCCGAAGTTATCAAAGACATCTTGGTGCACCAAAGTCATGACAACAGCGATCAGCATACCTATGGCTGATACAAGATTACCTTGTCGGGCGGTTTCCGCTTTACCCAACATACGAATGCCGTAGATGAACAAGATCGCAGAAATAATATATGCGACGTTGACAATAATTGTAATCGGTTCCATTAGTCTTTCTTAGCCTCTTTTTTGCGGAACATACCTAGCATGCGATCTGTAACCATATAGCCACCCACCACATTAATCGACGCAAGAATCAAGGCCGCAAAACCAAGCCATCCAGCGAATTGGCTATCATTGCTTTGAATAATGGCCAGGAGCGCACCCACAATTGTAATCCCCGAAATCGCATTCGAACCGGACATAAGCGGTGTATGCAATTGCGACGGTACTTTTGAGATGAGTTCAAATCCCAAAAAAGCGGACAAGATAAAAATAAATAGAAGCAGTATTAGTGTTGTTGGTTCCATAATATTGTTCGGTTACGAAAAAAATGATGAGTTTTTTGATCTCATCATGGTCTCGTGTTATTTAAAAGTTGGATGGATAATCTCGCCGTTGTCAGTGAGAAGTGATCCTTGAATGATTTCATCTTCTGGGTCTAAAACGAGTTCTCCCTTTTCGCTATCCCAAAAGTGTTCCGTAAAGTTGGCCAAGTTTGCCGCATACATTTGGCTAGCATGGGTAGGGAGTTCATTTTCGAGTTTGCCGATACCGATAATCTTTACACCGTTGTCGGTCACAACCTCTTCATCAACTTTGGTCCCTTCTACGTTGCCACCGGTTTCGGCCGCCAAGTCGATGATGACGCTGCCGGCTGCCATGGCGGCAACCATATCAGCGGTGACAATAATCGGCGCTTTGCGACCAAACAGCTTGGCGGTCGTAATCACAATATCTGAATCTGCACAAACTTTAGCCATGCCTTGCCGCTGCATTTCAAGCTGTTCTTCGGTCAGCTCTTTGGCGTAGCCCTGCTCGGTCTGCCCCGTTTCCCCTAGGTCAATTTTGACAAATTTCGCACCGAGAGACTTGACTTGTTCTTCGACTACCGGCCGAGTATCAAATGCTTGTACCCTAGCACCCAACCGCTTCGCTGTCGCAATCGCCTGTAAGCCAGCGACCCCAACACCGATAATAAAAACTTTACTGGGGGAAATCGTCCCAGCAGGCGTCATCATCATCGGTAAGATTTTGTCTAACCGCGATGCGCCGGTAATCACCGCTTGGTATCCGGCCAAATTGGCTTGTGAACTTAAAATGTCCATCTTTTGAGCCAATGTGGTTCGTGGAATCATCTCCATACTGACCAAACGCACTTTGGCTTTGGCAGCAGCCGCGATTAATTTAGCATTGCCAAATGGTTCAACCCGGCCGAGGTACACAGCCCCTTCTTTCATCTTTTTAAATGTAGCCGCTTTTGGCAATTCCAAACCGTACACGATATCCGCCTTTGCAAGCGATTCATCGGGCGATTGAGAAATTGTGACCCCTTCGTCAATATATTGCTGATCGGGGTAGCTGCTTTTGACACCAGTTCCGGCCGGCATTTCAATTGAAATGCCAAGACCAATCAGCTTCTTGGCGGCCGCTGGTGTCATCGCAGCGCGATTTTCAGCTTTTTCCGTTGGTTTCTGAACAAATAAAATCATAAGTAAGTTAGTTTAATTTTTTTGGTAACTACTCAACTACACCAATGTCTCTTCGCAAATTAAGGCGGTTTTAGACAGCAAGTTAGGCGGAACGCATAATCTTGTGTAAAACTGTTTCAAATTGGGGGCATTTAGCACTGCGGAATAATTACTTTCGTTACTATTTTTATTGTCTGCAATCTATTTACATAGAAAGCCTAAATATCATTGTACTTTACAGGATTGTATCTATTTATATCCTTTATGCACTCAAGAGCCGTCATAGCCTATCTTGGGGGATATCCGCCCCTGCATGGGCATGGGTGCAGAAACTACCTTAGAAATTGATTTTTAGCAATCGATCCATACCTGATTGCAGATTTGTGGAATTTCTTAGCTAAAGTCAAAATTAACCTCAAATTTTTTGTATTAGTACTCATGTCCCACTATAATATGCGGGTGATCAAAAAGGTAGATAGTCGTGTGTTTATTCTCGCCTCTATCTAGCATCGTCAACACGGGAGATTTCTCCCAGCTATGGAATCATTGATTAGCTATTTCGCCTTTTAAAGGTTAGCCACCTATACATGATTAGCTAATAGCACCTGAAATAATTATCTTCAAATGCACATCGATTTGAAGGTAGGGATTGATGGTGTTCAGAGTGAACTGCTCAGAGGAATGAGAATATGGGAGCCTAGCGAAGAATTACCATGAAAGCTATTGCCGGACGTCTTTTATTGGCGTCATTTTTTACGATTTGGACCGCTTACACACTCTTGAACACACTGTCGGCCGCTGTAACAGAACCACCCCCTTTACCCCCCTACCCTGTGCACCGAGACATCGGATACGATCCGTTACGCATCACCGTTTGCCGTGATGGCTGCGATTTCACCAGCTTAAAGGCTGCGATCGATTCTATCGATGCGAATTCCTCGAACATTATTTCAATTTTAGATGGGGAAATTGAAGAAACTGCCATCACCGTGGGTGAGGGAAAAACGATCACAATAATCGGTTTAGGCGCCCATCGCACAAAAATCGGTTTAAAGCCAACCGTTAGTTCCGAAGGCCCGTTATCTACTCGCATCTTGACAATCAATGAAGGTGCCAATGTCGAGCTTCGTAATTTAACCTTACGAGGGGCAGAGGCTGGCAATGACAATGGCGGTGCTATTTCTGTTTCTGGCTCGGACAGTCGGGTCATTCTTGATTCTATCCATTTACGAAATAACAAAGCAGCTTCTGGTGGCGCCTTGGCGATATCAAATGGCGCACATGCAACGGTTCAAGATTCTATTTTCGAAGACAATATGGCAACGGCAAATGGGGGTGCGATTTTCGTTGATGGTGGGGAGTTGTTACTCAAGCGTACTTTTGTTGGATATAACCAAGCTGCGGCCGGTGGTGGAATCGCCTATACAAGCGGAGCGGACGCCAGCCTGATCAAAAATAGTACGATAGCCTTTAACAAAGCTGAAGCATCTAGCGAGGATGGAAGCATTGTCTTGGGGGGCGGTGCCATTTACATTTATGATGTCGTTAGCCAAACACAATCATCAAAGCTAGATATCCTATTTTCAACCATAAGCGAAAATTCAACTTCAACCGGGGACGCCGGAGGCATCCTTTTATCAGGTGGAACGGTAACCGCAACAGCGAATATCATTCTACAAAATTTCAATCAGGCGGGTGAGCCACAAGCATGTGATGTTGGAACCGATCAGTTGATATCGGCCGGTTTTAACGTCGTCTCTGATGCTAGCTGTCAGCTAACAGGCACCCTATCGATTTCAGGAACCCATGACATTATTTCGGATTCGGCGATTATTCAAACGTTGGGCAACTATGGCGGCGGAATACCGACTTTCGGAATCGGTCTAGAAAGCCTAGCCATCGGCCTAGTGCCAACTGACGACTGTATTTTCAATAATGACCAACGGAATGTCCCACGCATCGATACAGACCAGCGGTGCGATGCCGGTGCATACGAAGCTGAAAAATATGTTACGGACTGTGTAAATCCAGATTCAGACGATGTTTCGAGCTGTACACAGTCGATGGTTAAACCGGACCAGTGGATCGTAACCGAAAACAATGACCCTGTGCCTGATGGCTGCCAAGTCGATGACTGTTCGTTACGTGAAGCGGTTATCGCGGCCGAAGAATTCCCCGGCCGGAACGAAATCATGTTTGCCACCGATGGGCCAATCATCCTCGATCTTCAAGGTGAAGGAGAGGCTGAAATGGGTGACTTAGACATTAGCGGCGAGCTTGTCTTAACCGGGAACATAACCGATGTGATTACAATCGACGCCAGCGGTTTAGACGATCGCATCTTTGATGTGAACCCTGGCGCTCATTTAGAGCTGGCAGGATTTACCCTGACCGGTGGAACCGTTATCGCAGGGTCACGCGGTGGCGGAGCTATATTGAACCAAGGAACCTTTGTCGGGGAACACGTTCTCATACGCCAGAATTCCGCTATACAGGCCAATTTCGGCTGGGGTGGTGCGATTCAATCGATCGGTGGCGACTTAACACTGCGAAATAGTGAAATTATCAGCAACACGACCAGCTCATTTTTCAGTGGCATTCATAACTGGAATTCAACAATGGAGCTAACAGGGGTCACAATCGCAGGAAACGATGGTGCGAACGGAGTCATCTATAACCATGCATCGGGTGGGGACAGTGTTTTATGGATGAGCTCTGTGACACTAGCGGCTAATGGAAAAGACTCCAACTTTGGCTTAAGCAACCGCTGGCAAAACTTCCCAGGGGAAGAGGATAACCCGGAAGCGGTTATTAGCTATTTGCGCAACACCGTCATCGGATCACATAAAGATTTAAGCTGCGATGCCAGCGGCTCAAGCGAAAATAACATCGCAAATATCGTTTCGCACGGATTCAATCTGACTTTTGATCAAAGTTGCACCATTGACACATCTACCGACCTGACCGGCGTAGACCCTCTATTGATGCCTTTAAGCACAAACACGCTTGGTAAATATAACGGCCGCTTAGTTTTGAAACCCAGCTGGCAAAGTCCACTTTGGAACCAAGGAGATACCCAAGGGTGTGGCGAGATAGATAGCAGGGGTATTGGTCGGCCGAACGGCGGCCGCTGTGATATCGGTGCGATTGAACTTGTGGCTTCAGAATCTCCGAATATTATCTACATGCCCTTTTTACGCCGTTGAGACGCCTTGATAGAGCCAAATAAAGCCGGAACATTCTGTTGTTGATCGACCGGCCGTACGTGTATCGATGACCGAGGGTAAGGATATTCAATCAACCTACAGATTAGCTAGGAAATTATTTAATCTTTGGCAAAATACCTCTATCAATGGAAAATAGATGCTACCGACTGCGGGGGAACCGTTTTTGGTCGGCAAACTAAGAGCAAGGATAAAAACAAACATGTCGATAACTCGTAAATATTTGGACATTAACTTAAACGACCAAAAGATTCGTTCTGAAGATTGGTCTGGTGATTCTTTAATCAAAGCCGGGCGGTACCTGATCGCAAAAACCTTAAACGAGATGGATGTCGCAAATGTTGACCCACTGGGGCCAGATAACCCGCTTATTTTCTCTGCCGGTCCTTTTGCTGGCACCACAATGTCAAATGCCAATCGCCTGAGTATCGGCTGTAAAAGCCCCTTAACCGGCGGTATCAAAGAAGCCAACGGCGGCGGAACATTTGCATACGCAATGGGTCGCATGGAGATCTGTGGCTTTACCCTGCACGGGCAGTCTGATGAATGGACCGTCATCCATATGCATTTAGACGGCAGCATTACCTTTGATGATGCTTCTCCCTATTTAGGCAAAAAGAATTTTGAAGTTGCCAGCATGATGCATGAAAAATATGGCAAGAAAGTAAGCCTCGCGCTAACCGGCCCTGTCGGTGAGTATCTAGGGTTACTGGGTGGCATCGCCCTAAGCGACAACGACAACCGGCCGTCACGCTTAGCCGCACGCGGCGGTGTCGGTGCAGTCATGGGCAGCAAACGTGTCAAAGCGATTGTGATCGACCTAAACAAAATGCCCCCGCTGCACGAACGTAAAAAGACGCTGGGCGCAGTTAAACAATACGCCAAATGGATCAATGAAGATACTGCGATTCAGACCGTTTATAATCCGGTCGGCACGATGGCGATGGGTGACTACACCAACGAAGTCGGTGGTATTCCAACCAACAACTTCACCCTCGGATCGCAGCCGGTCGATGCGGAAGGCAACTTCCAGATGGGTGGATCGTTTATCCGTGACTTAAACAATTCTCGCGGTGGCCAACATACACATGCATGTATGCCCGGCTGCGTCATTCAATGTTCAAACGTCTATTACGGTGAAGATGGCAAAGAAGTAACCTCTCCTATTGAATATGAAACGCTAGCCCTTCTGGGGACCAATTGCGGGTTAACACACCCAGACAATTTGGCGATCATGAATCACAATTGCAACGAGCTGGGTGTCGACACGATTGAAACCGGGGCAACCATCGCGGTCTTAATGGATTCTGGATTGGCGAACTTTGGAGATGTTGATTTTATGCAATCGGTCTTCGATGAAATGTTGGCAGGCACCGAAAAAGGGAAGCTTTGGGCCCAAGGCACCTATCGTGTGGGCAAACATTACAAAAATCACCGCATTCCGTGTATTAAAAAGCAGGCGATCAGCGCCTATGATCCACGTGTGATTGAAATCACCGGCATTTCGATGATGGTTTCAGCCCAAGGTGCTGACCATACGACCGGCAACGTACCTAAATATGCATCACGCGATAAAGACGCTGCTGAACTAATCGAACGTAGTTTAGAATCACAAATTTCGTGTGCGGCTGTCGACTCGATCGGTCTGTGCGTATTTGGCAAATCAGTTACGAATCCAAATGTCGCTTTTATGGCAGACGCGATCAATAATGCATTGGGCACCGACGTACCAGCAACTTTCTTCCACGAGCTCGGCCGTGAAACGTTGATGCTTGAACGCAAATTCAACATCGATGCTGGGTTTGCTGAAGCGGATGACGACCTGCCCCAGTTCTTCTATGATGAAGCGCTGGCTCCATCTAACCAAACAGCCCGCTTTAAAGGGGCTGATTTGCACAACATGTATGAGGATTTCTCAAATGTTGGCGCACAAGGTGTTCCGGCCGAAATCGGCAAATAAGATCAACCAAACGTAGTAGAAAAACAAAAAAGGTCGGCTGGGAAAAATTCCCGGCCGACCTTTTTTTGTTTACAGATAATGGTTCAGACAACTATTCGTCTTGACCCGCCAACTCCTGCAATGTTTTCTCTAACGCTTCAATCTGTCGGCCATACTCGGCCCAATCGCCTCGCTGCTGAGCCGCTTGCGAAGCCTCGAACTGAGTATTCGCCTGTTCAATCAACTCGGCCATTGTCCCGTCGATAATCGCTGGGACCGCTACTGATTCAGAGTTAGCATCATCCACAATTGGAACACTCACATCCTCAGCATCGACCACAATCGGAGCACCATCCCCTTCTAACAAAGCGGTTAGCGCTTCATTCAGCGTTTCGCGCATCACCACACGCTCGCCGCTGGCCGCAATCACTCGCTTCAGCTCTGGTAGCTGGTTGTTGTCAGACTCAAGATAGATCGGTTCGACATACAAGAAGCTGTCATTGAGTGGAATTACGATCAAGTTACCCCGAATAACGCTAGAACCCCGCTGGTCCCACAGCGATAGCTGCTGCGAAATATCCGGCTCTTGGTCGATGGCGCTTTCAATTTGAATCGGGCCGACGACCAACGACTGTTTCGGAAACTCAAAGGCGGCCAATTCACCATAATTCTCTGGGTCATTACGGGCCGCAATCCACGCAATCATATTTTTCTTCCCATTAGGGGTATAGGGTTGAATCAACAGATATTCCGGATCTTCTTCACCAGGAAGCGTGAACAGGACATAGTACGGTTCCATCTCTTGAGCCGCCCCATAGAACAGCTCTTGAGGAATCGCCCACAAGTCTTCCTTGGTAAAGAAAACCTGAACATCGGTCATATGATACGTTTGAAATTTACGGGTCTGGATATTGAACATATCCTCCGGTACACGCAAATGCTGTTGTAACGTCGTCGGCATCGATGTCGCTGGTTTAAACAACCCTGGGAAAATGCGCTCGTATGCGGTAATAATCGGATCTTCATTGCCACGCACCAAATAATAATTAACTTCACCATTATAGGCATCAATCACAACCTTAACGCTGTTACGAATGTAGTTGATTGAAGAGCCATTGGCCAAACGGGTCGGGTCTGAATAAGGGAACCGGTTACTCGTAGTGTAGGCATCCTGCATCCAATACAGTTTGCCATCAGCTACCACAATGTACGGATCGCTGTCTAGGCTTAAAAACGGCGTGATAGCTTTAACCCGCTCTTGAATATTGCGATGGTACAAGATGCGTGTTTCTGAATCGATGTACTGGCTAAAAAAGAGGTTGGATTCACCAAATTGATAGGCATACGCCGCTTTGCGCAAACCATTGCTAAGCGCAACACCGCCTGTCCCGGCGTAGCTGGTATAAATGTTTTCAGTTGCGTCAGGGTAGTTGAATTCGTCTAACCCGGACCCTGCAAAAACGATATCGTTGGTTGTTTCGCCGTAGTAAATTTCCGGCCGGGTGACTTCGATATCAACCGTGCTTGAGGGTGGCAAGTCACTTATGAAAAATTCCGGCCGACCCTGTCGGGTAAAGCGGTCTACCGGGTTCATGACCAAGCCATAGCCGTGGGTGTATTCGAGCCGCTGGTTGACCCACGCGTCTGACTCTAACCCGTCTTTGTTGAGCTCACGCGCCGCCAACATCACCTGGCGGGTTTCACCGTTAATCTGATAACGATCAATATCAACGTTTTGAATTTGATAATACGGCCGCAGCTCTTGCAGCTCTTTGTAGGTGTTTAATAAAGGGCGATAGTCCCACAGGCGGACGTTTTGTAGCGCGGCTTCATTGTCAGTTAAATCAGCTTCTGACAGCACATCAACTTTCCCGAACGGTTTAGAGACAACTTTGTCGAGTCCAAACGCCTGTCGGGTGTAGTCGATGTTGTATTGGATAAACGGCCGCTCACGAGCCAGCTCATTAGGCACAACAACAAAGCGTTGCAAAATGCCGGGGTAAATGCCGCCCACACCGATAATCGCGATAAGCCACAAAATACCGGCGTACATCACCGGCCGGAATTCAAGCCGTATAAAGTTATAAAACAGTGCCACAGCGACCACGGCCGCAGCTGCCGCTTGAATATAAAGTGCATAAAGCGAGGCGTTTACATCGGTATAACCGGCCCCAAAAACAACCCCGCGGTCTGAAAATAGGAGCTCATACCGATTTAAGTTGTAGTTAATGGCCAATAAAACGAAGAAGATGCCACCGAGAATCGCAAGCTGGCGCCGCATCGGAACAGGAATGTCATTGAAAGAGACCTGAATCTGTTGCCCTTGCCGTGGCAGGCTGGGTAATAAGCGAATAACGTAGATAACCACGGTCCCGATAATCGCAAAAACAATGAGCGGCATGAGCCACCCCTGAATAAACGTATAAATAGGAAGCGAGAAAATGTAAAAGCCGATGTCGTTATTAAAGATAGGATCTAACGTGCCGAATGGAACTTGGTTGAAGAATAATAGGAATTCTTCCCACATGGTCGAAGCGGCGGACCCCATCATAAAGGCGAGAAATAAGCCAACACCACTGACGATCAGCCTGCCGGAGCGGCCGGAGAGGCCACCTTCCCCGAAATATGGCACAGCGATCTTAAGCGCGTTGCGCAGGGCGATTCGCCAAGAAACAATCAGCACAATGGCGGCTATGGCGAAAAATGCGAAAAAGGTTCCTAGAATAGCAACAATTTGTGTTGCCCAAACTGAGGTATATCCTCGGGCTGTAAACCAGAGAAAGTCGGTATAGTAAGAGGTAAATTGATTAAAACCGATGAATAGGGTTAGGATGGTGGCAATCACCCAAAAACGGCGGGTGCGCCACAGCGGTTGTTCAGGGCCGCCTTGGTTTCCACCACCACCGAAGTCTCCACCACCCCCACCATCGCCGCCGCCGTCACCGCCCCCATCGTTAGGATCTTTGGGGCCACGTGGGCCGCGCGGGTTATTTGGGTCTTCACCTTCAAACGCTCTTCTAAAAGCATCTGGAATGTCTGAGTAGTCAGGTCTGCGCATAATTGGTTAAAACTAAATGGGACTGCATCAATAAAAATCGTTTTGCCCCAATATATCTATTGTGTTGTGTCGGATTTTATCAGATTTGGAAAGCCAGCTAACATAGTCATATGATAATTTTGCAGCTGGGATTCGATCTGAATACGGCCGTTTATAGTGCAAAATCAAAGATTCGCAACAAAGCGTATCAACCGTTCACTAACTGTCTATTGACTTTGTTGATCTTTCATTAGAACTTAAATTTACAAACACGATGATTATTTTACGTTCCTATACTTGTTAACGTTTTAAAAATCGCATCACGATATGACAAAACTAATCTTTTTTGTTGTCAGATTAGTTGTTCGGTTCCAGGTTTTAGCTTCGTTTAAGACTGGGCAATTTCCAACAGCTTCGGCTAGCAGCCGATTATTTTTCGTGATAGCGACACTTTGGATGATCTTTGTAAAAGGTGGTAGGAAACATGAAATTAAACATTAATGGCGAAGTAAAGGAAGTTGATGACGCCTACGCGGACGGGGTGCTTGTTTGGGCCATTCGTGATGGCTTGGGCATGATGGGTACACGATATGGCTGTGGCGCAGGCATATGCGGATCTTGCACAGTCCATGTCGATGGGGTCGCAACACGATCTTGTGTAACCCCGGTGGCCGCTGTCGTAGACACAGAAATCACCACGCTCGAAGGATTAGTTGCCGAGGATGGGTCTCTACACCCGGTTCAACAAGCGTTTTTAGACGAACAGGTTCCACAATGCGCTTGGTGTATGAGCGGCCAAATGATGACCGCCGCCGCCTTTTTAGAGCAAAACAATACGCCTACCCCAGATGAAATCATCGATGCGATGAAAAATAACTACTGTCGCTGTGGATGTTACCACCGTATAAAGAGCGCGGTCGCGGTTGCGGCCGACACGATGGCAACTGAAAAAGCGGGAGGGATAGCCTAATGAGCAACACGGTTGAACCAAAAGCTTCAACAGTTGAAGCAAATGACTCATCAGGAAAAAAGCGCCGTTTTCGGGTGACCCGTCGCGGCTTTTTAATCGGACTAGGAGCAACCGGTGGAGGTTTGGCACTGGGGGTGGCACTAGGGCGCAAACCGTTCTACAAGTTTATGGCTGGCATGCTTAACAGCGGGGACGCCCCTGGTGGGCTACCGGCTGAACCTTTGGCATGGTTTGAAATCTCACCTGACAACCAAGTCACCGTTTACGTTCCAAAAGTTGAGATGGGGCAAGGCATCCATACAGCGATTGGGCAAATTGCGGCCGAAGAGCTCGATGTCACATGGGAAAGTATCCAAGTTGTGCAAGGTGACACTGAAATTGGACCCGAAGACTCATTTGGAACCGGTGGTAGTGGATCGGTTAAGGGTGCATTTGAGCCAGGTCGAATGGCGGCCGCAACCCTGCGCACGATGATCTCATTAAAAGGGGCTGAAAAATTAGGCGTTGGCGCTGACCAAGTCGAAACATTTGAAGGAACTGTGCGGCTAATTTCTAATCCGGCCGAAGCATTGACCTATGGTGAAGTGGTTCAAGGCGTGACTGAATGGCCCGAGGTCGATGAAGATCAAATCACGCTAAAACCAAGTTCCGAGTTTAAATTTATCGGCCAATCGCTGCACCGTGTCGACCTTGAATCAAAAATTCGGGGCGACGCCACATACGGCTATGACGTACGTCGTGAAGGGATGCTTTACGGTACCGTCGCCCACCCCCCCACCATCGAAGGAAAAATGATTTCGGCCGATGCCGGTGATGCGGAAAGCAAGCCGGGCGTTGTTAAAGTCGTCATCGATGTAGACAAGGGATTTGCCGGCGTCGTCGCCAAAACGCGCCAGCAAGCCCAAGTGGGGATCAGTGCCTTAAATATCGAATGGGACCAAGGGAAACTTTGGAATCAAGACGAAATTGATGCCTTAATGGATACGAGCGATGGTGCAGGAACAATCGTTCAGCGAGACGGGAGCGGCCAGTCGGCCGTCGGTGATTCCCCAACCATCTCTGCTGACTATGCGACACCCTTTGCGATCCATGCTCATCTCGAAGCACAAGCGGCGATGGTCGATGTCAAATCTGACGGCACCGTCGATGTCTTTTCATCAACCCAAATGCCAAATTCGGTACGATCAGCGGTCGCAGAAGCAATCGGTATCGACGAAGAAAATATACGGGTCACCCCGACTTATTTAGGTGGTGGGTTTGGACGCAAGTTAGGGACAGGTGCCACGCCTGAAGCGGCGATCCTGTCACAGGCTACCGGAAAACCGGTCCATGTCGGTTGGACCCGGCCGCAAGACATGCGAGACGGTTTTTTCCGCCCCCCTACCCGCAGCAGCCTGACCGCTAAACTGGAAAATGGCAAAATCGTGGCCCTTAACCACAATCATTCAAGTGGCGAAGTGGCCTTCCCATTTTTCCCTCCATTTCTGCGCCAGGTTTTCGGCACAGACTTTGGCTCGTGGCGGGGTGCGTTTAACATTTATGGCAAAATCGAGAATCGCCAGCTAGCAACCCATCTGGCCCCGCTGCCGGTCAAAACCGGCTGGTGGCGTGCTTTGGGTCTACTGGCTAACGTATTCGCCACAGAAAGCTTTATGGACGAGATGGCTCACTTGGCCGGTGCAGACCCATTGCAGTTCAGGCTAGACCATTTGGCCGATGATGAATTTGGGCTCCGCATGAAAGCGGTCTTAGAAGCGGTGGCAGAGCAGGCCGATTACGGTGCAGAGCTGCCTGAAGGGCATGCACTGGGCGTGGCTTGCAGTGTCGATGTTGATACGGTGGTTGCGATGGTGGCGGAAGTCTCTGTTGATGATGCTGGTGTGATTACCGTGCATCGTGTGGTGCAGGCGATTGATCCCGGACTGGTCATTAACCCAGATGGGGCTGCGGCCCAAGCGCAAGGCAACATTGTGATGGGGCTCAGCTCTACCTTAATCGAAGAAATGACCGTGACCAACGGAGTTGTACGGCCGCGTAACTTTGACGGTTACCCGCTGATTACGATTGATCGCATTCCAGATATCCAGCTTACCTTCTTAGAATCAGACGGCAAACCGCGCGGCATGGGCGAACCGCCTATCGGGCCGGTAGCGGCAGCTGTCGGCAACGGAGTGTTCCTTGCAACCGGCGGCCGGTTACGTCAAATACCTATGACCCCAGAACGAGTCCTAGCCGCTATCGGATAGGCAAAAACGATGAAACCACCCTCATCTTAAATGATCAATTGGATTCTGTTAGGATGAGGGTATTTTATTTGCTGAATGCTACAATTTAAAAACTATGTCAGACACAACTTTTATTCCTCAGCCTCTTGAGGAAATCATCGAAGATTTTGAATTTTTAGAAGGGCAAGAAAAGCTGATGCACTTGCTAGAGCTTTCTGAACGCTTAGAAGATTTACCCGAGCGGCTACTTTCGATTCGCGACAAATTTGAACAAGTACATGAATGCATGTCGCCCGTTTTTATTTATGCCGAGATGAATGGGGAAATTATCGAATACTTTTTTGATATCCCCCGCGAAGCACCGACTGTACGCGGTTTTGGCATGATCTTGAGCCAAGGGTTGACCGGCCTGACACCGGCCGAGGTGCTTTCTGTTCACCCAGAGTTTTATCTAAACATCGGCCTGAAAGAGGTCATCTCTGGGCAGCGACTAAACGGTATGGGGGCGATTCTGCGTTACATGAAAAAGCTAGCAGAAGAAAAGTTATAATTCTCGGAGCCTACATCCCTCTTCCATTCGTCTAAAAAAGAGCCTACACAAACAGCATTTGCCCATCCCCATAAATCGGTATATAACATTTCTCAAC
>JAHDEB010000001.1:17314-41402 GCA_020629055.1 Chloroflexota bacterium | reverse complement strand
CCTACACAAACAGCATTTGCCCATCCCCATAAATCGGTATATAACATTTCTCAACTTCTACCGGTCAAATTCGCCAACTTATTTGACACACTAAACTGACCCAATCCCGCATCGAACAAGCCTCACAGATCTTAGATTAAGACCAAGAGGCAGATCTTCCTGATCTAACGAACGTTCGGCACGACCACGACACAAAGAAAGGCAATTTGATCTCGTACTCCCGCTTTATCTTAAATGGGAGTGTGACTCTTCACCGGTTAACAATCTCGCTTTACCCAAGAGAAATATACGCTAACGGAGGCAAATTCTTATGAAAGAGTATCTGACGAAAGATATCCGAAATGTCGCAATTGTGGGACACACCGGCTCTGGAAAAACAATCTTAATTGAACGATTGTTGTTTCAAACCGGTGTCACAAAACGGATGGGCAACATCCATAACGGATCGTCAATCATGGATTTTGAGGATGAAGAAATCGCACGACAAAGCTCGATTTCAACGTCAATTGCATGTTTCGAGCGCAATAACGTCAAAGTGAACTTGCTCGACACACCCGGCTATATTGATTTCGTGGGGGAAATGAATAGCTCGCTTCATGTTGCCGAAGGGGCATTGGTCTTGGTAGAGGCGGTTTCAGGGGTCGAAGTGGGGACGGAGCTTGCGTGGCAAGAAATTACCAAAAGAAATATGCCTAAAGTGCTTGTGATTAATCGGATGGACCGAGAGAACGTACGGGTGCGACGCACCATGGAAAGCATCAATGAATCACTTTCCGGCACGTTTGTGCAAATGCAAATTCCGCTCGGAGAAGGGGCTGATTTCCGCGGAGTCGTCGATGTGTTGGCGATGGAATGTCGCTTGGGGGATGATGACAAACGTGAGCCGATTCCGGCCGAATTGCAGGCTGAAGCAGATGCGGCCCGATTGGCGGTTGTAGAAGCGGCCGCCTTAGGTGACGAAGCCCTGATGGAAAAGTACTTTGAAGAAGACTTTTTATCTGATGAAGAGATCGTACAGGGTTTGCGTCAGGCGATGCTAAACGGAGAAATCATCCCCGTTTTATATTCAGCCCCAGAAAAAGGTATTGCGGTTTTGCCCGTTTTAGGGGCATTGACCCGGCTAATGCCAGCCCCAAACGATGTAGAAGGGCCGATGGCAAGCCGGATCAACGGGGAGCCAACTGAGTTAGATCGAACAGAATCAGGCCCCTTATCAGCTTTTGTATTTAAAACGCGTGACAACCAGTATGGCAAGACGAGTTATATTCGAGTTTACGGTGGTTCGTTAAAATCAGATTCTCGCGTGTTAGATGTAGAAACGGGGAACGAGGTAAGAGTTGGGGCACTCCAAATTATGCACGGCCGAGAACAATCGTCGATAAAAACGCTGCACGCAGGTGACATCGGGGCGGTTGTAAAACTGGGGGATGTCGCTACAAATGGCACCCTATCTGCGCCCTCTCACCCCCATCGGCTACCAGCGATTAGCCAGCCAGGGCCAATTACACAGATCGCCATTCATCCAGTGGCACAATCAGATGTGGCGAAAATGAGCGACAGTCTCAATCGATTAACGGCCGAAGATTTAACCCTGAAATGGTATTCCGAAACATCAACGCGAGAAACGATTTTAGCCGGTATGGGTACCACCCATCTAGACATTGCGGTCGCCAAAGCGAAATCAAAATATGGGTTAAATTTAAAGACCACAACGCCCAAAATCCCCTACAAAGAGACGATTTTGGGTCAAAGCAAGGCTGAGTACACCCACAAAAAGCAGTCGGGTGGAGCAGGACAATATGCGAGGGTTCTTTTACGTTTAGAGGCTTTACCTGACGATCAACAGTTTGAATTTGGTTCAGAAATCTTCGGCGGTGCGATCTCAGCACCATTCGTTAATGCAACCGAAAAAGGGTGTCGTACCGCCCTCGAATCGGGGCCATTGGCCGGGTATCCGGTGACCGGTGTGCGTGCCATTGTTTTAGATGGGAAAGAGCATCCGGTTGACTCGAAAGAGATCGCTTTTCAAACGGCCGGTCGCGAGGCATTTAGACAAGCGATGCTCCAAGCCCAACCGACCTTGCTTGAACCGATTTACGATGTAACGGTCACCGTTCCAGAAAATTACATGGGGGATATTTTAGGTGATATGAACGGGCGTCGTGGTCGAGTACAGGGGATGGATTCGGTTGGAAATCGGTCGATCATCAAAGCGGAAGTTCCGCTTTCTGAGATGCTGAGCTATTCGGCCGATCTGCGATCCTTAACCGGCGGCCGTGGCATTTATGGCATGACGTTTTCATACTATGGAGAGGTCCCGAATCATCTACAATCTAAGATAAAATCGGCCGAGGCTGCCCAAGCTTAAATTCAGAACAAAAAGCCCCATAATCACATCGATTCAATCCTGCAAAAAGGGTAGACGTTGACTATTAACGTTTACCCTTTTTTGCTGTGAACGTGTTGTAAAAAATAATCGATTTCTTCTTTTTCGTAGGAAAATGCTAAAGGTTTAAAAGGTACGATTAAATTCGCTAAAAAACCGCTATTTATCGATCAAAGTCTTAACAATGACACAAGATCCAAGGTGAGAAAATGAGGATTGCAAAGAAAACCCCCAACAAAACAATCAGTCTAATTCTATATTTTGCTTGTTTTAGTCTAATTATCGGCCTGTTCTTCTTTAGTTGGACCCCCGCCCTATCGATGGCCCCTGAGTCGGAGCTATCGATTTCAGGTGGATCAATCAATGAAATTGATGGTTCCATCGCTTTTACGATTACACGCACCAACACCCCAGATATCGTAACAGTCACAGTGCAAAGTGCAGATGGCACTGCAGAAGCTGGAGCTGATTATGTTGCTTTTCCACCCACTGATATCGTTTTTAGTGGAGGCGGAGGGGTGCAATCTGAAACAATCACGGTCACGGTAAATGATGATATTAATGTGGAGTTAGATGAAACGTTTAAGATGGTTCTGTCTAATCCTATTAGTGCCACCATTATCGTTACCGAAGCGATTGGCACAATCAACGATAATGATACAGCCACAGTAAAATTTGATTTTGCCGGTAATGTATCAACCGTTGAAGGGAATAGTGGTAGCAATAAAACCATGCAATTTGTTGCAACGGTCGACAATCAGGTACCCGGTGGTTTTGACATGTCATATACCATTGTGCCTACCAATGCCACCGTGACGGAAGACTATTTGGCCCCGTCTGGTACGCTCAGCTTTGATGGCTCTTTTCCACAAACGCAAGTCATTAGTGTGACGATTGTGGGCGATAATCTTGTAGAACCATTTGAAACATTCTTGGTCTCGCTTGGTTCCGCAAGTAATTCAATCTATGCATCTAGCATTTTGACCCAAGCGATCAACAGTACAAAACAGGGGACCATCATCGACAATGACTCTGCGGTTGCCTCAATCGAGATCGGGGCAGCAGCTGAAAACGCTGGCACATTGCCCTACACGGTCACCCTAGACAATCCGGTTTCAGAAGATCTGGTGATCACCGTCAGCACAAACAATGGATCAGCCCAAAGCGGTAGCGATTTCACCGCAGTATCGAACCTCGACATCGCGATTCCGGCCGGAACGTTAACCGCCACACGCGATATAACCCTGATCGATGATTCGAGTGTTGAACCAAACGAAACCTTAAGTATCGAAATGGTTGCCATCAGTGGCACCGGTTTAGATGCCACACTTGGCTCTCCCGTCAGCCAAACCGGCACCATTTTAGCCGATGATGACAAAGCGACAGTCTCGATTTCACCGGTAAATCAGGCAGAAGGCAACGTTGGAACAAGCGTTATGGTCTTCACCGCGACACTAGACAATGCGGTTAAAGGTGGGTTTGATATCCCCTACAACAGTGCCAACGGCAGTGCGACTGCGGGAGTTGACTTTGTTACCAATGTCGGGACACTATCATTTGTAGGAAATGCGGGCGAAACACAAACGATCAACCTAACGATTAACGGAGATTCTGTAATCGAACCCAATGAAACGCTTAGCATGAACTTGGGCACCGCCACAGGTTCAGCGCTTGCGGGGCAGGTGATGAGTACGGGCAGCCCGGCAACCAGCACCATTCTCAATGATGATACGATTGAAATCACACCTTCTGGGGCGACCGTATCAGAAGCTGATGGTCAAGTTCCGTATACGCTAACACTTACCACGATCGAGACGGAACCTGTGACTGTGACGATCCGTACCAACGATGGCACAGCGGCCGCAGCTGACAACGATTATGTCCCCCAAAACGATGTACAGGTGGTTATTCCGGCCGGGGCTAAATCCTACACCGGCTTTATTACCATCAATAATGACAACAAAGTTGAAGCAGATGAAAAATTATCATTATCCGTTGTTTCGTTTGTTTCTGGTGGGGATGAGGTGTCTGACACCGTTCCACCTGCCGTTGAATTAACGATTGAAAATGACGATAGTGCAACGGTCCAGTTATTAGAGCCGATCGCCGTGCTAGAAGGGAATACGGGGGTAAAAACGGTCACGATTACAGCCACGCTAGACAGTCCAGTAGAAGGTGGCTTTACCGTTGCTTATTTAGTGAATGAAGAAACGGCCGATTTAGGCACCGATTTTAATGGTGCCAACGGATCCCTTACCTTTACCGGTACAGCGGGTGAAACCCAAACCTTTACAGCTGAAATTATCGGCGATGAGGTGGTTGAGCCGAATGAAACGTATTCCTTCCAGCTAGACAGCCTAACCAATACCGATTTTACCGATTCGATTACAGTCGTTACCCTACCGGTAGAAGGCACCATTATCGATGATGATACGGCTGGTGTTTTTGTCAACAGCGCATCGATAACAGAAGGGGATAGCGGCTCACAAGCTTTGACGTTTGAAGTGGCGTTGACCAAAGATGTCTCAAACGGCTTTACGGTTGATTACAGCACGGCCGATGATAGTGCGACAGCGGTTTCGGCCGATTACGCCCCGATCAGTGGGACATTATCGTTCACCGGAACCGAAGGGGAAGTTCAAACTTTCACCGTCGAGGTCTTAGGAGACTTAGCGGTGGAAACAACGGAAAGATTCTTTGTCAATCTCACCAATATTTCAGACTCCGCAGTCATGATCTTACAAGGGCAAGGGTCCGCAACCATTACAGACGACGACTCTGCCACGTTGCAAATTGAATCTACAGTTATTGTGACAGAAACCGACAGCGGCCAGACAGACGTTGCGGTAACAGTCACCCTAGATAACCCGGTACAGGGTGGTTTAGAACTGCCATGGAATGTCACTGAAAATGGTGCAACGGTGGCTGACAATGACTTCGCAGCTGCAACCAGCCCGATTACTTTTGCAGGGACAGCGGGAGAAACCCAATCGGTCATCATCCAAGTTTATGGTGACACCAAAGTTGAGCTAGATGAAGCGGTTGATATTTTGCTAGGGACACCCACTTTGCCCACCGGAATCGCCGATTCTGCGGTACAAGTTACCGCAGCTGAGTCCACGTTGACCATTCAAAATGACGATGTGGCCATGATTTTGTTGCAAGGGGAATCAAAGGCTGAAGGGACAAACGCAGAAGGCACAACGTTTTTGGTCAAAGCGACCTTGACGGCCGACACAGACGCACCGGTTAGTGTCGACTATGCTACACGGGCAGGGTCTGGTTTAGAAGGCATCGACTTTAACGGCAAAACCGGTACGGTAAACTTCACAGGCTCGGCAGGTGAAACACAGACGATCGAAATTCTCGTGCCGGCCGATGATATCGCAGAAGGGAACAAAACGTTTCTCGTCGAAGTGACTAACATTTCGGCCGAAGGTCGCAACGTAGTGAGATCAGAAATAGATCCGGTCGCAACCGTCACCATTATCGATGACGACGATCCGGTGAAGCGGGTTTACCTTCCAGTGGTCAGCATCAATTACAAGCGGATCGATGGGCCTGACTTGATCGTATCTGATGTTCAGGTCGGAACTGAGTCGATCACCGTCACGATCAAGAATGTTGGCAATGAATCGGTCACCCGTCCGTTCTGGATCGATAGCTACATCAACCCAACAACACCCCCTACCGGTGTAAATCAAACGATTATCGGATTGGGTGCAGAAGGGTTTGTTTGGGGGATTCAAGCAAGTTCGAACCCAGATGAAAGCGATCTACCGATGGAACCCAATGATGAAATTGTGCTAACGGTTGGTGGCTCGAACTATTATCCAGACGATTCTAAATTTACGACAGGCACGATCCCGGCCGCAGCCCAGATTTATGTTCAAGTAGACTCGTTTGGCAGCAGCTCAATATTTGGTCAGATTTTCGAGACCCATGAGCAGGCTGGCACCCAATACAACAACATTTTCATGGTGACCGCCCCGTAAGACAGCGGCTCGAGCATGTTGATCTCTGCTTAGACAAGCAGGCTAATCTTTGATTGGCTTGCTTGTCTAAGGTTGAAATTCTGTAATTATTCAGCACACTACCTATTTTCGCCAGATTGGCCCAGTTTTTAGCTTATCTTTACGCAGAACATAGATCCTTTTGTCAAACTGGCCCAAGCTGCTGAACAATAACGAAATTCTTTTAATTTGGCGGCAACTTGCGCCAGCTCAATCACCCTTTATCAGCGTCAAGCTCGACCATGGCGATGGTCCAGCAAGCGGATAAAAAGAGATTGCGAAACAGTGAAATAACGAGGGATATGCAAATCACAATCGCTTCGACACCAATTTTAAGTGTCAGCGGCCAACTTGACTGGACGAGCCACCGCATCCCCCCACCAAAAGCGATCACCACCCCGTTTATTAGATAGTAAATCACCCCGGTCAACAGCAGCAATAGCAACACATTGACAAAGTGCTGCCGTAGAAACGGCCGAACCTGCCCAACAGCCTGCCGAACGCCTGCACCATTTAGGGCTGCAAAACGGAATGCGATTAATCGATAAACGACCCCCAATATGCCGGCCGGCAAAATTAAGCAGACCAACGGAATCAGCAGGCTGCCACCTAGCCCCACAGCGGGTGACATCGTAAATGGGCCACCCCTTTGAAGCGTCAGCAACAGGCTGGCACTAATTCCGCCTAAAATCAATAGGATCAACAGCAGAACAATAAATATGGGGAAAAATGCCAAGGTATCAATCGCAATAAATGGACCGAGCAAACTGCGTCCTTTTTTCCAATGGACCAACTTCTCTTTTTCAGCCCCCCGGTAAACGGCCGCCACCCCATCGATTAAAACCGCCTGCCCAACCGTGGCCAAGGCCCACAATGCGCCAAAACCCACCGAGAGTATCAACAGAATCACAACGAGCTGAGGGATATTGCTGGTTATTTCCCCAGCCAGCAGAATATAGGGTTCGGCAGCTTCTAAGCTGGTTAAATCTGAAATTGAGGGGACAAATGGGCGAGCAAGCAGGCTGGGTAAATCTAAGGCAAGGGTAAACAGCAGAGCAGGCGGCCAAAGCCATCGATGGCCAAGTGTAACTTCGGCTCCCCGTTTTAAAACTTGTGAGAGTTCCAATTGATTCGCAGCCTACCGGACCATCCAGGCTTTGACAGCCTGAATGGTCGTTTAGTTGAACCGGTCTTAACTATTCGTCTGTTTGCTGGTCTGACTTAAGCGTGTTGACATCAACCGCATCGTCTAGATCTGAATGAACCACGGTTGGTGGTGCAGGATCTGGGGTTGGCACGTTGTCAAGCGATTCTGGCGTTTTGGGACCATCCAACTGTAAATAGGCCAAGGTAAATGAAGATGAGCGAAATGCGATATAAACCGCATTAACGATACTGCCGATGATGATCATCAAAATTACGCCGACACCCAAAATAGCAAACTGTCCGAAACTCGGGATATCGCCGCCAATCAAAGTACTAAAGGCGGACCAACCGGTGGCGAATAAAATCGGTAGAGAAATGATTAGGCTCACAATGCCGACAATAAAGCCCATGACGGTTAAAAGCAATGCCATAATCAGCGTGTCACTCGTATTTTCTTTTAGAAATTCCCAACCATACTTGACCGAGTCCCATCCACTTAGCCCTTTAAAAATAATACCCCGCTGAGCGATTGGGTAAAGAAGGCCAACCAGTAGATTGTAGGGAATGAAAAGGCAAACCAGGCAAACGATCGGGATAATGACCAAAGCTAGGCTCTCGTCAATATTGCCACTGCCGGCCGACATCATGAGCGGAATACCGATCAAAGCACCCACGATCAACATCAGGACAACTGGGACAATGAGGAAAATTAGTTTGACCACAAAAAAGTCGACCATGTGTTTCCGGCCGTCTGCGAACGCCTGTTTGAAGTTGCTGGTTCCCCCGTTTTCAATGTCGTGAACGGCGTGAATCATGCCCCCTTCAGCGATAAGGCGGATGAACCACATGACAATGCGAAAAATAACTAAAACACAAACAACGGCGATCGCCGCGCCGACAATGCCTTGAATCATTGTTTCGAAATTGGCTGATTCAACCCCAAAGTCACGAAAGAACTCCTCTATTTCGCTAGATCCTCCGCTTGTCGAACCGTTGTTAGGGATGTTGAAGTTGCCACCACCTCCACCGCTGCCGCCACTACCCCCCAGTGCAGCTAGGAAGCCTAGAATGTATAGGAATTTGTTGTTCCAGGTATGTTGAAACCCTCTTTTAAAAATATCTCCGTAATCCATAATTCACCTCTGATAATAGGTTAGGCTCGCAAGGCCCAGCTCGTTTAGGCGGGATACAAAACGGCCGGAACGATGCCTATCATGATTTATTTAGACGATTCAACCCACAGTAGACTCAATGAAAGTCTCGGGATCGTCTTATGCTGTCAACTAGGTTGACACAGCCAAACTTAACGTAAGTTGCTGCTAAGGATGGCTTTTATTCCCACTCAATCGTGCCGGGAGGCTTGGATGTAATGTCGTAGGTGACTCTGTTGATTCCGCGCACTTCGTTGACAATACGTCGACTGACTTCAGAAAGTAGCGAATAATCCAATCTTGCCCAATCGGCCGTCATAAAATCTTCGGTCGATACGGCCCGCAATGCAACGACTTCTTCATAGGTGCGTTGGTCTCCCATCACACCGACACTTTTGACCGGCAACAGCACTGCAAACGCTTGGGCCGTGGCCCCTTTTAGCAGGCCAGCCTTTCGCAGTTCGCCGGTAAAGATCGCATCGGCCTGACGAAGTTTTTCCAAACGCTCCCAATTCACCTCGCCTAAACAGCGGATCGCTAACCCCGGGCCGGGAAACGGTTGTCGCCAAACGATCTCATCGGGCAATCCTAGCGCAGTCCCGATTTTACGCACTTCGTCTTTAAACAGCCAGCGCAACGGTTCTACCAATTCGAAGGCCATATCGTCTGGCAGTCCACCGACATTGTGATGGGTCTTAATCGTGTGGGCCTCCGGCCGATCTGCGGCCGCACTTTCAATAACGTCTGGATAAATTGTCCCCTGAGCCAGATAGTCGATTTTGCCCAATTTATTTGATTCACGCTCAAAAATACGGACAAATTTATTACCGATGAGCTTCCGTTTTTGCTCAGGGTCAGTCACACCAGCCAGGTCATCTAGATATTCTTCAATCGCATTGACCGGCACCAGATTCATGCCCCGCCGCTGGCCAAATGTTTCGATTACCTGCTCCGCTTCCCCTTGACGCAACATGCCGTGATCAATAAAAACAGAGACAAGCTGATCCCCAATCGCTTTGTGAATGAGTGCCCCGGCCACAGCGCTATCGACACCGCCGCTTAGCCCCAACAAAACTCGGCCGTCGCCAACCTGCTTTTGAATGGCGGCCACCTGCTCTTGTATAAAATTCTCGGCCGTCCAATCTGCACGGACTTGGCAGACGTTTAAAACGAAATTTTTGAGAATTTGGGCCCCTTTAGGGGTATGCACAACTTCTGGGTGGAATTGCACACAATAGTAATGTTTGGCAAGATCAGCGGCGGCCGCAAAAGGAGCATTGTCGGTTGAAGCGATCGGTTCAAATCCAGGTGGCAGCTTTTCGACCTTATCCCCGTGGCTCATCCACACTTGGATCGCCTCCGATTGGATGCCGCTAAACATCGGTGAAGTCAGATCATGGATCCGAACATCAGCCCGACCAAACTCTTTTTCATCGCTGCCTGCAACCTTCCCACCCAGCGAGTGGGCCAAAAGCTGCATGCCATAGCAAATGCCTAAAACAGGGACACCACTTTCAAGCACATAGCTTGGCAAGGTGGGTGCTCCTTCAGCATAAACGCTTTCTGGGCCGCCACTCAAAATAATCCCTTTTGGGTTTAAAGATAATATTTTCTCTGCAGGTGTCCGCCATGAAAAAAGTTCGCAAAACACATTGGCTTCGCGCACCCGCCGGGCGATTAATTGAGAATATTGGGAACCGTAATCAAGAACGACTATCGTATCGTGAGACATAATAATTTAAACATCTGAAATGGTGCGAGAGTGAATCGCAAAGACAAAAGCAAGGAAGGCGGTGGGTGAAAGTAGAACGCTGCCCAATTGTAACACCCATATTAAAAAAGGGCTTTTCTCCTTGTTTAAGCAAGCGTATTTGTTACCATTTCAACCATTATGGACAATCAAAGTAATCGATCCCCTTTTGCAGGCTTTATTGCAGAATATAGCTACTATATGACATTGGTCGTGGCACTCGCTGCCATGTTGGGCAGCCTCTACTTCAGCGAAATTCGGCTGTTCGAGCCTTGCCGCATGTGCTGGTTCCAGCGCATTTGCATGTACCCGATCACCCTTTTAGCATTAGTCGGCATTATTAAACAAGATGAATATCTCCCCTATTATGTCTTGCCCCTATCCCTTATCGGGGTCAGCATTTCGATCTATCACATCTTGGTTCAAAATGGGATTGTTGTGCAATCTTCAGGCTGTACAACCGTCTTATGCTCGATTAAATATGTAAACTACCTCGGGTTTATCTCGATTCCGGTTATGGCCGGCACCGCGTTTACGCTGATCAGCGTGCTCATGATTGCCAGCATGAGATTAAATCGGGAGGCTTAAGGAACAGAATTTCAACAATTGTTCCTTTCAAAACTAGCCAAAACTGGAAAGTGAATGACAAGCCGCCCCTTTGGGATAGTTTCTATTTCAGCCCTAATCGCCACTCATCGCTAATTGCTGCTGCTTTTTCGCCTGACGTGGCAAATATAGCACCGCGATCAGCAAAATGGCTGAGAAAACAAAGCCGATCGTATTAATTAGATTGTATCCGCCCATTTGAAACAGCCAGCCGACAGATAGACTGGCGGCCCCGGCCGCCAGCGACACAAATGTCTCGGCGATCCCCTGCATTTGCCCACGTTCTGACTGAGCCAGTGAGTTTGATAGCAGCGACGAGCCTGCCACAAACGCAAAGTTCCAACCTAACCCCAATAAAAATAGACCAAATGCCAACAAAACAACATTGGTAGCAAATGCAGATACGACGGTGGAGAGAGCCAGAACGACCGCCCCAGCCAGAATCATGTTGAGTCGGCCGACCTTATCAATTAAAAAGCCGGAAAAGATCGATATACCAAACATACCGAGGGTATGGAACATAATGACCCGTGCCACAGAGGCCGCCATTTGGTCGGCGTTTAGTCCCAAATCAAGGCCAGATTGCATATGAACGGAGGTGATGACCATCACAAGGGTCATCACAAAATACCCCAGCGTCATCGATAAAACGGCCAGCTGCACCATCGGTTGGCTAAAAATCTCTTGCCATGACCGAGCAACGCTATTTGATTCAATACTATCTGGGTTTTCTGCAACTTCCTCGGCCGCGATTCTCTCGCCGATTTCGCGAGGATCAGGGCGCAAGAACAGGAAAGTCACCAAAGTAGCGACAGCCATCATAATAGCGGCAACCACAAAGGGGCCAGCATCGGGCGAAATACCAAAAGTTTGGACCCAGCGACGTGAAACCGGCACAAGATTGGGGCCAAGGACAGAACCAACGGTACCGGCAAAAACAATCGCACCGATCACAGTGGCCCGTCGGTTAATCGGGAAGATCTCTGCAACAATAAATCGACTTTGATCCCCTGCTGTGCGAGAAACACCGATCAAAAATGATGCCACAAGAAAAAGCATGTAACTTTGGGTCACAATCGCTACAACAGCGACAATGCCACCTAAAACGAATCCGAAATAGCCGGTCGATAAGGCGACCCGCCGCCCCAATTTGTCCATCAATAAACCGAATGGATAAGCGAGCAATGCTCGGCCGACCAAAACAATCGTGTTCGGCACACCGGCCTGACTTTCACTGCCACTCAGGGCCACGGCGATAATGGGGGTAAGCACAAACGCGGTGATAAAGCTTGCGGAAAACAAACTCTGCGCGATAAAAATAATTCCGGCCAGACGGTATTGGGTAGAGGTGGTAACTTTTTCCATATTCGGAACTTTATCTTGGGGGATGATATTTAACCATACCTCATTTGATTTCATTTTTTTTCCCAAGGAGGGCTGAGCCTCTCCCTTAAGCTGGACGATCTAAGACAATCCGATATGATTTGAAATCGTGATTAACAAACCAGAAGGAAGTGTTAAATAGATGAATTTTGAATTTAACGATGAGCAGATTTTTGTACGGGATGTTGCCCGATCTTTCCTAGCGGCGAACTGTCCACCAGAGGTGGTGCGTCGGGTTCTAGAAGGAAACGAGCACTATGCGGCCGATCTGTGGCAACAGATTGTGGCCCAAGGGTGGGCCGCCACAGCGATCCCAGAAAAATATGGTGGTTTAGGGATGAGCTATCTAGAACTGGTCCTTGTCGCTGAAGAGCTCGGCCGTGTCTGCGCCCCGGTTCCGTTCGCCTCCTCCGTCTATCTGGCAACCGAAGCGATCCTTTTGGCCGGCAGTGAAGCACAAAAAGAGCACTGGCTGCCTAAATTTGCTGAGGGGGAAGTCATCGGCACGCTGGCCTATGCTGAAAAGGCGGGGCGCACAACCGCCGCATCGTTAGAAACAAAGGTCGAAAATGGCAAAATCACCGGCCGGAAAACCACTGTAGTCGATGCAGAAATCGCTCAGCTCATTGTTGTCGCGGCCAAAAGTGACAAAGGGGATGGGGCTTCTCTCTATTTGGTGTCACTTGATCAAGATGGGGTCAGCTATGAAAGTGTCAAGACGATTGACCCGAGTATGAACCATGCCAATATTATTTTTAATGGGGCATCGGCCGAACTGCTGGGGGCAGACGGCGAAGGTTGGGGATTGCTTGAAAAGATTTTAGATCGCGCGGCCGTTTTATACGCCTGGGAGCAGTTGGGGGGATCAGAAACCTGTTTAGCGATGGCAAAAGATCACGCGATGGAGCGGTACGCATTTGGTCGGCCGATCGGTTCGTTTCAGGCGATCAAACACAAGCTGGCAAGAATGTATGTCAAAAATACGCTGGCTCGTTCAAACGCCTACTATGGCGCTTGGGCACTGAACACCAACGCACCAGAACTGCCATTAGCGGCTGCAACAGCGCGTGTGGGGAGCAGCCAAGCGTATTATTATTCTTCGAAGGAGAGCATTCAAACCCATGGGGGAATGGGCTTCACTTGGGAGGTGGACTGCCAGTTTTATTATCGCCGGGCCAAGGTACTGGCTGTGACCATCGGCAGCGAGCGAGTTTGGTCGGACAAATTGATTACGGCATCAGATTTAGTGGGATAGTTTGTGAGTTAGTTGGTTGGCTGATATTCAAGTCGATCCCCTTCGATAAGCTCAGGGATCAACTTCAACAAACTTAGCCAGCTTTTCACTCACCGAGAGAAAACAATTATGAATTTTGAAGATACTCAAAAAGAAGCGGCGTTTAGAGCAGAAGCACGAGCATGGTTAGAGGCCAATGTACCTAAAGAATCTGAAATGGCCGGATTAGACGAGGTCGGCCGGGCGAAATTTTGGCAAAAACGTAAATCAGATGGGGGTTGGGCCTGCTTAACTTGGCCCAAACAATTTGGCGGCCGTGGTGCCTCAACCATCGAGCAGGTCATCTTTAATCAAGAAGAAGCAAAGTTTGAGACCCCATACATGGGTTCTTATTTTAGTATCGGCCAAGGAATGGCAGCCCCGACGATCATGACCTATGGCAGCGCCGAAATGCAGGCGAAATATTTACCAAAACTAGCCAGTGGAGAAGAGATTTGGTGCCAGCTCTTTAGTGAACCTTCGGCCGGGTCTGACCTAGCAGCGTTACGTACGCGGGCTGAAAAAGATGGGGATGATTGGATCATCAACGGTCAGAAAGTCTGGACGACGGTGGCTCAATATGCCAGCTACGCCATTCTGGTTACCCGTACCGACCCCAATGTGCCAAAACATAAAGGGATGACCTATTTCTGTGTCGATATGAAATCACCTGGAATAGAAGTGCGGCCGATCAAGCAGATGTCGGGCGGTTCTTCATTTAACGAAGTCTATCTAACCGACGTGCGCATCCCAGACAACATGCGGCTAGGAGATGTAGGGCAGGGATGGCGCGTGGCCCTGACCACCTTAATGAACGAACGGGCCAGCATCGGGGGCGGAAGTGCAGGAGCGAATTTCAAATCGGTCAAAGAGCTGGCCGAGCGCTTAACCATCGACGATAAACCGGCTATCGAAGACAGCACCGTCAGGGCCAAACTCGCCTCATGGTATGTCGAAGAAGCGGGTCTAAAATACACTGAAATGCGCACCTTAACCGCGCTTTCTCGCGGCGATGAGCCGGGACCGGAGAGCTCGATTGGCAAATTGGTGGCCGGTGTCAAAGGGCAAGATATGGCCTCGTTCGCCATCGATCTACTTGAGCAACAAGGCATCCAATGGGACCCTGAACAAGATGAGCTGGAGGATGCTGTTTTTGTTTCAAACTTCATGTCATTACCCGGGTTACGCATCGCAGGGGGAACCGATGAGATTATGCTCAACATCATCGCGGAGCGCGTGCTCGGATTACCGCCTGAGCCACGGGTTGATAAGACGATTCCGTTTTCAGATGTCCCGACGGGCGTTTAACCGTCCTTGACTGACAATCTATTTGTAAACGAAGGGGAATGATTCGGCCCCCCCACTATTTTCGCCAGATTGGCCCAGTTATTAGCTTTTCTTTCCGCAGAACACAGATCCTTTTGTCAAACTGGACCAAACTGATGAATCATAACTACGGAGGAAGCAAATGAAGAATTTTAAAGATAAAGTCGCTGTTGTGACCGGTGCGGCCAGTGGAATCGGCCGAGGGTTTGCTGAACGCTGTATCCAAGAAGGGATGAAGGTGGTGCTTGCCGATGTCGAAGAGCGGGCGCTGATGCATACGGCCGAAGAGCTATCTGCGGCCGGTGGCATTGTTTTGCCCGTTGTAACCGATGTTTCAAATCCTGAAGCGGTTGACGCCTTAGCAAAAAAGACGATCGACAGCTATGGGGGTGTTCATCTGTTGTTTAACAATGCCGGTGTGGGTGGTGCATCCTCGATTTGGGAAAGCACCCTGGCGGATTGGGATTGGATTCTGGGTGTGAACCTGTACGGCGTCATTCATGGGGTACGGACATTTGTCCCGTACATGCACGCCCAAGACGAACCTTGCCACATCATCAACACCGCATCTATTTTAGGATTAGTGACCATGCCGGGTTCCGGCGTTTATAACGTCACAAAATTTGGTGTTGTGGCCTTATCTGAAACACTGTTTCATGAGCTTGCTGCCCAAAACTCAAATATCAACGTCTCTGTCTTATGTCCGGCTTGGGTCAATACAAATATTCTAGAAGCTGGGCGTAACCGGCCGGATGAATTTCAAAATGTTGGGGCCAAACAGCCGGTTTTAACACCGGAGGAAGAGCAGGCGGGCGCTGAATTTGCTCAAGCGATTGCAAATGGATTGTCCCCTCTTGAAGTAGCAGATCATATTTTTCGAGCGATAACCGAAGAGAAGTTTTACATATTAACGCATGATATCACCAAGCAATGGATCAAGGAGCACACGGATAATATCTTGCAAGGTGAGAATCCCACGTTAGCCCCGGTATAAGTTCGCTCGGCGTAATTGTTAAGTAACCCGACTTGTTTAAATAGACCGTGGCGCGTGGCGCGTAAGATTTAGCAACAGTTAGCTTTTACGGTCCACGCAACACGGCTTTTAGTGGAAAACAGAGTCCATATGGAATCATTTACACCTCAAAAAATTTGACGTTTAGGAAGCATTGATCATGAATAAAATCCCGACAAGCGCCGACGCGATCACGGCCGAATGGCTGACAGATGCGTTGCGCTCAACCAGCACTATTCACACAGCCACTGTTACGCACCGACGCCTAGAACCGATTGGTGACATCGAAGGGTTCATGGGGGAGCTAACCCGTGTCACCTTAAGCTATGACCGGCCGGAAGAAAACGCCCCGCACACCTTAATCGCCAAATTCCCAACCAATGATCTAGAACTACGAGCCGCCCTAGCCGTGAATCGCCTGTACGAAAGAGAGGTTCGCTTTTACCAGAATGTTGCCAATCAAATCAAGATGCGCATCCCCCGCTGCTACTTCAGCCATATAGACGAATCGGGCCAAAACCCATTGCTATTGTTAGAAGATATGGCTCCGGCCCATGTTGGGGATCAGATTGCAGGCTGCTCCATCGCAGAGGCTGAATTGGCCCTCATCGATTTAGCCAAATTCCATGCTGCATTCTGGAACAGCCCCCAACTGAAAACCTTTGATTGGGCCCGGGTCATTTCTAGCCCAGACCGGATGAACCAAGGACAATATCAAGGCTACAAATGGCCCGCATTTTTTGAAAAACTAGAGCCGCTTTTATCCGATGTAATTGTTGATGTCACCCGGGAATATGGGAAGTTGATGCCGCAAATCGCTGAAAAGATGGGTGACCGGCCGCAAACGATGATCCACGGCGACTATCGTCTGGACAATCTGTTTTTTGGTCAAGCTGGCGAAGGGGTTCCGTTTGCGGCCATCGACTGGCAAACGATGAAAATCGGTTCAGGCACTTGCGATGTCGCTTATTTTCTAAGTGATAATCTGGAAATAAATTTACGACGGCAAGCAGAGGACCATCTACTAAATCTATATCACAAAACGCTTTTAGAGCATGGGGTTCAAGCCTATTCATTTGAGCAATGTCTGGCCGATTATCGCCTATCGTTTTTCTTTCGGGTGCATATTTTGGTCGAGGGTGGCTTTCTGTTCGATTTCGCTGACAGCCGGCAGGCGAAGCTCATGCAGGTGAGGCTTGAACGTCTTTCAGCCATTTTAAAGGACCAAGATATTCAAGGGTTATTGTCTACATTCTCAGATCAGTAGAACCCTGTTTTTATCGATTGCTGCCGATACAAACCGCAAACTGAGCCGTGCGTAGGGAGCACGTTGTCGAGAGATAACCGGCCGCTTGAAGTAATTCTAGATGATGCGGAACGGTCAATCGTCCCGGCCGAGCATTTGCTTCATCCCCTTCCTGCGTGATCAAGTCTGCATTGATAAAACAGCCCACTGGACCCAAAAGCGTTTGACAGCGCCGGTAAATCGCTGAAATCTGTGCCGCATCCCCAACGTCATGCAGTGACTGCATCGAAACGATCACATCAATCGGACGGTTGTTGGCTGCATTTTCCAGTAATTCGGGCCAATCACTTCCGGTTAAATCGGCACAAACAAACGTCGCCTCGGCCGATAGCCGCTCCTCTGTGAAATCAAGAAAAGGTTGTATGAAATCAAGGCCGATGTAATTGACCTGCGGGAGGGAGTGACATAACGCTTCTGCCAATTGCCCAGGACCGGTACACAGTTCAACCACAGTCGGTATTTCTAACCCCAACTGCTGAATTTGTTCAGTGATGTGGTCAATGATTATCGGCCGGTCCGCATAATTATCGATCAGCCGTTTTTTGTAGGTCTCTACATCGTCTTGGGTTTGAATATCTCTAAATGACATTGAATTTAATCGATTTTGCTTTGCGTAGGGCCGATAACTTTTTGGCCCATTCTGATACACCGGACACGAATGGGAAGAGCCACACAAGATACAAGGCCTTTTTTAGCCCATTCCCCTTCAAATTTAGGGGACGAACAGATCTGTATCCCCCCTGTATCCCATGCCCGTATCCCATACGGATACCTACTGTATGACCAAACCGGGTTTAATACAAACATCAACGCAGCCAACAAAGAAGCAAAAGAAAACTCAGAAAATTAGTTTGGTCTTTTATCTAAAAAGGCTAAAGGAGAAACAAAATGCTTGAAAAAAATGGGAACAAATCTTTGCCGGTAAAAGCGCATATCTTATTCGTCATCATCCTCGTGGCGGCTCCGATTTTAATCTAACCCTCAATCAAAACTTTATTTAGGAGACAACTCATGTTTGACACAAAATTAGCTAATTCTATTCAAAAAGATTATCGCCACGCGGCCGACAATCATCGAATCACCAAAGGTTCCAAGTCAAAAACCGGCCGAGGAGCGCCCATTTATATGGTTGCTCTGTTTGGCAGCCTTATGGCAGCTGCCTTGATCATGTTCTAAGGACATCAAAGAAAAAATTAAAAATAGGAGAAATTACCATGGCAAAATATTTATTCACTTTTACTTACGGAGCAGCTGCTAGCAAAGGGTTGCTCAAAGAAGGAGGGTCAAAACGGGAGGCGGTCGGCCGTCAAACGGTCGAAGCGATGGGGGGCAAGCTCGAATCCTTTTTTTATGCGATTGGCCCTCACGACGGCTACTTTATCTGTGAGTTCCCTGACGACAAAAATATCGCACACGGTTTGACCGTTCTGCGAGCAAATGGATTTACCGCATCAGCGGTTCGATTGCTGACAGGCAAAGAAATCGATGAAGCTTTAAACGTTCATATCGATTACACCCCGCCAACAGCATAAAAGGAGTTTTAAAAATGATCACAAATGTTTTATGGATGAAAATTATTCCCGGGTATGCGGATAGCGGCATTGCCAAACTCAAAGAGTTGGCCCAAATGATGAAAGATGACCACGGCAGCAATGCGGGGGTTATGTTACAAGTCAATATCGGTTCCCCCTATTTAGCAGGCTTGGTCAGTGGGCATGAAAACATAGCTTCAATGGCCAAGACAATTGAAGCGTTACGCACCTCTGAGAATTTCGCCAAATGGAACGAAAATGCCGTAGAGGATTTTGAGTGGGCATCGGCCGAATGGCAAACGTTCCGCACTTTTAGGTCGAGTGGAGACACGTACCCGAATTTTATCCACTTAACCGCGTGTCAAATCACCCCTGGCAATATCGATGCCGGCCGGGCCCTAATGGGAGAAATGGCAGACTATTTTGAAGCCACTTACGGCTCATCTGTGGATCTTTATCACCTAGATGGTGGGCCCGTTTACCGTCATTTCTGGGTCGTAAGTTACGACAGCTTGGAAAGATACGAAGAGGTATCAGCAGCGCTAGAACAAGATCCAAAATGGGCTGAATTACGGGGGAAAATGGGTGATATGTTCGACTACCCCACAGTCGAAACCTCCTTAGCCCAATATGCTTAAGATGTAGTCTCGTCCATCATCAAATATGAAAGTGCTACTAAAATTATATTAGTAGCACTTTCATACCTTTTAATTGAATCTATTCATCTGCTAAACCGGCCGCGCGTAAAAGCGTCTCTTCCACCGAATTACACAGCAACGGCACCTTATATTCAGTCTGTGGCAGCGGATTGGCACCCTCGGCTGCCAGTTGTGCCGCCTCTTTGAATGTCTCGGCAACGGCAGGCTGACCCACTAACGCAGCTTCGACCTGTGGCAGGCGTAATGGGACCGGAGCCACACCCCCAACCGAGACAAACGCCTGCTTAATCGTATCACCCGACATCACCAAACACACCACACACTCAACAATGGCCCATTCAGCCCGTGCTCGTGCTGATGCCCTGAAATACGCCGCCTTTTCTTTCGCTTCAGCGGCCGGTAGTATAATTCGGGTGATGATTTCATCTTCCCCCAACAAATGATCTCGAGAATGGTCAGACCCATCCCCGTACAAATCAAATATCGGCCGGATTTCTGCGCCGTTAATCTCAACTTGTGCATCATAAGCCATCAGTGCCATCGCCAAGGTTGAAGGATGCGGAGCCGCACACCCCCCATTGTCAAACACCACCCCATTTGGATGATAGCCTTCGCGGCCGCCACACACAGCGTCCCCTTTTTTCGTGCATGTCAGGTTCGGGTGGCGATAATATTGACAGCGGGTCGCCTGGGTCAGGTTTCCCCCAATCGTGCCAACCTGCCGAATTTGCGGGGTCGCCAATGCACCGGCCGCTTGAGCCAAGCCAGCATATTTTTCTTGTAACACAGCGGTCTGCGCCACATTAACCATAGATGTTAAGGCTCCGATCGTTACGCCACCTTTTGGATCTACAGTTATTTGATCCAACCCGTCGATTCCCATTAAATCGATCGGCCGATCACCAATCAGATGATGTCGTTTCCGATCCATATAATCGGTGCCACCGGCTAGATAGTCCCCTTTTTCACTTATTGCGTCGTTAATTGTTTTTATCATGATTCTTCCAGTTGTCAGTCATTAGTTTTCAGTTTTCAGTCGGATAACCTAACTGAAAACTGTCTACTGATTACTGACAACTACTTCACTCCCATCACTACATGTTCTGGCCGGATCGGCACTTGGGTCGGCCGCCAGCCGGTTGCATGGTAGACCGCATTTGCGATTGATGCCGCTACAGGCACCATCGTCGTCTCGCCAATACCAACACCACCACCGGTGACATGGTCAAATCCTTCAGGCATAAACACCACTTCCATTTCGGGCATATCCCCAATCCCTGGAATTCGACAATCCTCTAAACTGATTGTGATCGTGTTGCCCGTTTTCAGGTCGATTTGTCGATCTTCGTACAACGTATAACCGATTCCCATCGTTATACCCCCATACACTTGGCTGCGGGCCGCTTCTTCTAGAAAGATGCGGCCGGCCGCAATCGCACTCCACGTGCGTAAAACCCTGATTTTGCCCAACCGAACATCGACTTCTACCTCACTGATCTGGGCCGATGTAGAAGGACCTGCCCCCATATACAACCCGTTCCCATCTAAATCAACATATCCGGTTAAACCGATCCCTTTGCTGTCACGGCCGCGGGTCGCTACAGCTTCAAGCGTCTCACCGCTTAACGCTTGCAGCGCCTCTTTCCAGCTCATTTTTCCAGCTGAGTGGGTAATGCCATCCGGCCCTGTTTGCACCCCGCTAAACCCTTTCGCTTGCCCAACTTTGGCTGCAATTTGTGCCTGTACTTGTCGGGCCGCATCTTGTGCGGTCGGGTACACAGAAGTAGAAACTCGGCTACCACCCGTTTGGGGGCTAGCTAAATCGGTGGGACGGCCGGTTTTAATCTGGATCAACGGATCGTCCACGTTTAGGCCAAATGCCTCGGCCAACGCGGTGCCTAACAGTGTTCTAGACCCTTGACCGATGTCCTGAATACCTGTTTCAACACTCAATCCATCCGCCCCAGCGGTCACACGCACCTCGGCCGAAGGCATATACAAGTGCAGCCAGTGCCCCATCGCGAGGCCAACCCCCCGTTTGAAGCGACCACTGTCGGCCGCCACCTTATCACGCGCCTGCCAGGCCGGAACCTCTTCCAAATAATCAAACAGCTGTTGATCCTGCGCATGGGTGTCCCATTTGCGCCGCAGTTCTAGCGGATCTATCCCCAGCTTGTAAGCCATATCATCAACGCTCGATTCAAGCGCAAACGCCCCATTGATGCCACCTGGGCCACGAAAAGCCTTGGCGGGTGGCTGATGTGTAATCACCGCATGGTCGTTCACCAGCTGGGGCCAGGCCGGATAAAAGGTTGCGGCGACGGCCGCCGCATTCCCTTCAATCGCATGACCACCATTGTTGTAAACCTCCATCTGCATCGCGCTAAATTCAGCTTGTGGGTTGCTCAGCAACCCAACCTCAAGCAACGTCTCTTCACGATGGCCAGAATAAGCGATCACTTCATGTCGGTCTAAAACAAGTCGCACCGGCTTGCCCGATAGTTTCGCTAAATCCACCGCTGCAAATATTTCCGGATAATCGTCCCCTTTTGAACCAAAGCCCCCACCCACATGGTCAGCAACCACGGTCATCTGCTCCATCGACAGGCTATATTTTGCTATCAGCGCATCTTTGAGCTGATTGATTCGCTGAGTCGAGACATACAGGGTTAAATGCCCTTTGTCCCAGCTGGCCAATGCCCCATGCGGTTCTAGCGGCGTATGTGAATGCGAGCCGGTTTTAAATGCCCCGTCAACCAAATGTTCATCGCCGCTGCCTCGGGCGCGTCGCACTTTACGCCCGGCCCTAAACCCTTTGTTGCTGGTCAAACTCAAACGGTACGATCGACGATTTCCTTCCCATTTAGATGGGACAGGCAACCCACCAGGCACGTTTCGGAAACTTGGCTCGGCCGTTTCATTGGTCGCCTTCATTGATTCTTCAAAATTGGTGACCGGTTTGAAAACGTCGTAATCTACTTTAATCAAGCGTGTGGCAAGCTCGGCCGTCGCTTCATCTACCGCCGCAACCGCCGCAATCGGTGTCCCCACATAGCGCACTGTTCGCTCGGGGTCAGCCAACATGTCAATAACCGCAAACACACCCTCTAACTTTTCAGCCTCGCTAAAATCTACCCCTTTAACTTTGGCAAACGGATGCACAGAGCGGAGTACTTTGCCAAAAACCATCCCGTCGATCGCATAATCGGTTGTGTATTTCGCCCGGCCGGTGACCTTTTCGATCGCCTCAACTCGGTGCGATTTCACATCGGCCGTCGGGACATCATCAAACTCACCCGCACAAGCCGCTTGTAGTGCCGCATAAATCCCTTGATACGCCCCACATCGGCATAAATTTCCAGCAAGCCCGGCCGCAATCACCTCACGTGATGGTTTCGTTTTCCCGTTCGCCTTGCGCCAAGTTTCGAAAAATGCAATCCCAGCATTCACAAATCCAGGAGTACAGTAGCCACATTGCAAACCATCGTGCTGCATCAACGCTTTTTGGACCGGGTGCAACTCACCCGTTTGTGCATCTGCTTGCCCTTCAACCGTTGTTACACTTTTACCTTCTAAACGGGATGCGGGCAGCAGACAACTGCACACCGGTGTTCCCTCAACGAGCACGGTACACGCCCCGCAAACGCCTACGCCACAAACAAACTTGGTGCCAGTTAGGCCCGCCTCGTTCCGAATCAGATCGACGGCCGAATCTGTCGGCCCGACCTTAAATTCAAGCTCTTCCTGATTAATCTTGGTTTTCATACTTCATTCCTGTTAAAGCGATTCAAAAGACAAAATATCCAAAGAATATGCCTTAATTACCTCTTAGCCACCCCTATCTGTTTTTTCGGATGACTTTAACCCTTTCAAATGTATGCCGATTAAATAGGCCAAATGCGCTTCTTGGTCCATATTTAAAATCTTTAAGTGAGGCTCTTGCTCTATAAGCTGTTGAACGTGTTTGGGAACATTAATTGTCTGCATCACCCCCAATATCAGGGTGTACACATTTAGCAAGAATTTCGCCCCACCGCCTGGTGGAATAAATTCAAGCAGTTCCTCGAATAACAGACCCGTTTGGCCCGTATGAAGCATGATCGCTTCTTTATACACCTTTACAGCAGATAGATCACTGTTTTGCTCTAATACCGATGGAGCCATCCCCATTAGAGACAGGACATGGTGATGTTGCATCACATAATCGGCCAATAAACGGCCGAATTCAAGCTCATCTCCGCTCTTGGGCAAGGTCCGTAAATAGTTGCTTAGCCCCATAAAAAATTCCCCAACTTTTTCAGTTAGGATGGCTAAAAACAGCTCTTCTTTTGTTTTGAAATAGAGATATAGGGTTCCCTTGGCAAGCCCGGCCTGCTGTGCCACACCGCTCATGCTAATCGCACTAAATGCCTGTTCTTGGTACAGCAGCCAACCGGCCGCTAAGATCGCATCACGCCTCTGTTCCTTTTGTTCCGGTTTCCTAGCTCGTTTCATAATAAGTGACTGCGGGTCAGATAATAACTGACTGCTGGTCACTTGTCAAAA
>JAHDEB010000001.1:0-17214 GCA_020629055.1 Chloroflexota bacterium | reverse complement strand
TCATAATAAGTGACTGCGGGTCAGATAATAACTGACTGCTGGTCACTTGTCAAAAACGTGCCGCAATTACTTGATCACTTCGTAAATTGAAATTTTCGCTTCTTGGTCTTCAAACACCAACCCATATCGATCACTGTTCTGCTCTAAGTGAGGCACCAGAAACTCTACATATTGCGGCTCAACAATCAACTCCCCCGTGTTCCAATCTGTTAGTCCTGGTTGAATGACCACGTAAGAAATGTTTCGTTCGGTCATATAGGCATCAATCGCACCCGCTTCAAAGTTGCCGGGCAAAAAGTCTGACTGGCGACGTGAATACAGGTAGGACGGCCGCGGGTAATTGACCGCGTAAATTTCATCTTCAGCCAAATTCGCCTGTAACCATTCCCCCCCTAGCTGATAATCCACGATTAAATCTCGGACAGGATTTGTCAATTCGTTGTAGTGGCGTGCACCATAAACAACAAATACCAAAGCACAAATGGCGATCAGCACTCTTTCCCTAACACCGCTACGGCCGGCCGGCCATATTTTGCTCAAGGCCCATCCCAAAAAGCTAATAAAGTAAAAGCTCATAAACGGAATCATCGGCACAAGCTGGCGCTGCTGAATCTCGTTAATATAGGCGGTCCACATATAAAAAATAGCCCCAAACAAAATGATATAAATCTCAGTCGGCCGCCATGAACGAGCATTCAAAGCAAATCCCCACAACACACACAGCAAAAGCAAAATAGCTCCCACGCTGCGTATGGTGTCAAAAAACGGGATAAAGCTTAAGTTCAGGTCAAAGATCGGCAAGACGACGGCGCTGATCATCGGGTAATTAAATGTAGGCAGGAAATTCCAGACTTGTAAATAATTTAAAATTTCACCCGACAAATATTCGATATGACCTTGATAAGTCGGTGAAAGCAGATAAACGGTGCCAAAGCCATTCGGAGCAAAGATCAACACCAAGACCCCTGCAACCGCCAGCAAGCCACCGACCAAAACAGCTTTACGCCAATGCTTTCTAGGGATAAGCGCGATCAACGCGGTCATAAATATAGATATCCCCAGCGTGCGAACCACCATGGCGAAAAACGCCACCCCCAAACCGATCCACATGTATCGTGCATAACCGGAGCCACGCGAGCTTCGATCGATTAAAACCAAAGTCAGCAGACTAAGGAATAAGTAGGCCGGCTCGGACATGACGGTACCGGCCGCCCCCACGAAAAAGGGATTAAACGCGATCAGCAGTAAAAAAAGCCAGCGTTGAGTCTCGGTCAACCGCGGCCGGAACAAAATATCTGAGAGCCAAATCGATCCCATCGAAAAGGCCAGCGCCAACAGGCGAGGCAGTAATAAATTCCCAGGAAAAACGGCCGCCAGCGGCGCCAACAAAATCGGCCATCCGGGCGGGAACGCCTGCTCAACCGGTGCATAGCTAAAATTGATCAGCCGATATCCTTCGAAATTTGCTAAGCTCTCGGCCAAAATCAAATAGGCAGCATCGTCAAAAAATGTACCAACCGGAATCGTATTAAATCTGAGCAACGAAACCATTAGTCCCACGGCCAATGCGACATAAAAGGGCAAATCAGATCGTCTTGAAATTATTTTGTCGGTTTGTTGTTTAGTCACTTTCTTTATTATTACTCAGCAGTTTGGTCCAGTTTGGCAAAAGGATCTGTGTTCTACGGAAAGATAAGCTAAAAACTGGGCCAATCTGGCGAAAATAGTTGGGGTGCTGATAATTATCTTTTTAAAATTTATAGATATTGGTGGCTCAACCAGAGCAACTATATAATAGCGGTGTGAAATGTTAGCCCTAACTCCCCCACAATGGGCTCACAGCTATTCTATATTTTGAAATATCGAATAGTCCATTTTCCCAAAACACCTTCAGATCAAACAATAGCAAATCGACACTGTTATCACGTTAGCAACAAGAATTGATCCGTTTGTTCAAATCAATCTTGTTCCTATCCAGCCGAAGAGTCGTTCCGATCAGCACGGCCGGTCGCCTGCTTTGACTCGCAAACTACAGAACTCGACTGGCCGAATTAATGACATAATATATCATTCAACAATCAATCATCCTAAAGGTTTTCACAGAAAACGAGTGAAGGTATTGTTGAAAGTCAAGCCCATCCAACAGACGTCCCAATTTCTTAGAAACTTAAATGAAGCCGCAGATCCTCTATGTCTAAATCAAAATCTAAATTAAGCAATGCCGAAATTCAAGCGATTGTAGGAGGGTATCACACCGATCCCTTCGCCGTGCTTGGTCCACATAAAGTCGCCAATTCGCTCATTATTCGGTTGTTTCACCCCTTTGCAGATGAAGCCGAGGTTGTTTTTGCCCGGGGCAAGGCTCAAAAAATGACCAAAGTAAATGAGGCAGGGTTATTTGAGCTTACAAAAAAGAGCACCGCCAAATCTATCCCAGGCTACACTTTTAAGCTTAAAGATTATCAAGGGGTTACATGGTCGGCCGAAGATGTGTATCGATTCGATTCTCCCCTAGCAAAAGAAGGGACAGATCGTCGCTGGTACGAAGTGAATGGGGCACGCTTAGCCACAGTAAACGAGGTTGAAGGGACACTTTTTGTTGTTTGGGCTCCCAATGCAGAGCGGGTCAGCCTAATCGGGGATTTTAACAATTGGGACGGCCGAGTGAACGTTATGCGCAAGCATGCGGAAAAAGGATTGTGGGAGCTATTTATACCAGGGGTTGGGCAAGGAACATTATACAAATTTGAAATCAAGACCCACTACAACGGCTACATGGTTACGAAGGCTGACCCGGTCGGCTTCTTCAGAGAACTTCGGCCGAAGAGCGGTGCCATCGTTTGGGACATAGATGATTATGAATGGCAAGATCAAGCTTGGGTAGATGGGCGTTCGCAACACCAAGCGCTGAATCTACCGATGTCTGTCTACGAAGTCCATTTCGGGTCATGGCGGCGCAAAAACAAAGACGGAAGAGATTGGTTAACCTACAGCGAACTCACCCGAGACCTTGTCCCTTATTTGTCTGAGATGGGATACACGCACGTCGAGCTGATGCCGATTACCGAATACCCTTTTGATGGATCATGGGGATACCAAGTCACCGGTTATTACGCCCCCACCAGTCGTCATGGCACCCCGCAAGAGTTCATGGCATTTGTAGATGCATGCCATCAGCACAATATCGGGGTCATTCTAGACTGGGTACCTGCGCACTTTCCTCGCGATGAGCATGGGCTGGGCTTTTTCGATGGCACCAGCCTGTACGAACATGCCGACCCTCGCCAAGGGGAACACCCTGATTGGGGCACACGCATCTTCAATTTCGGCCGAGCCGAAGTCAGCCAATTCCTCATCGATAATGCCCTTTTTTGGATCGATAAATACCACATCGATGGCTTACGCGTCGATGCGGTCGCCTCAATGCTCTATCTCGATTTCTCACGGGAACCCGGCCAATGGGTCCCCAATCGTTACGGGGGCCGAGAAAATATTGAAGCGATTGAGTTTTTGCGCAATATGAACGACGCCGTTCACCACAACTACCCAGGGGTACTCACCATCGCTGAAGAATCTACCGCTTGGCCCGGCGTCACCCGCGCCACAGATGACAATGGAGGGCTCGGATTCGATCTAAAATGGAACATGGGCTGGATGAATGACACCCTTCGCTATTTTCAGACTGATTCAATTTATCGCTCTTTCCATCAGGGTATGCTTACTTTCTCCCTGCTTTATGCATTTAGTGAAAAGTTTGTCCTCGCATTTTCTCATGACGAAGTGGTCCACTTAAAAAGAAGCATGTTAGACAAAATGCCCGGCGACACATGGCAAAAGTTTGCCAACTTACGCCTGCTCATGGCTTATCAATATGCACACCCCGGCCGCAAGTTAAACTTTATGGGGACCGAAATCGGCCAATGGCGCGAATGGAGCGAAGATCGCAGCCTAGATTGGCACTTGGCTGAGGGAGAAGATGAAAACAGCCAAATGCATGCGCGGCTCCAGCTTCTCATCAAAGACTTAAATAGCGCTTATCGCCAAACACCATCGCTCCATGTAGCTGATGACACGGAAGAAAGCTTCTATTGGATCGATTTCAGAGACGCCATGCACTCGATTTTGATTTTCGCCCGTCTCGACCCGGCTCATCCAGAAGACCCGATGATTGTGGTGTGCAACTTCACCCCAGAAGTTCGTAAAGGGTACAGGATCGGTGTTCCATTTAATGGAAGCTGGTCTGAATTTATGAACAGTGATCACGGCCGGTATGGTGGTAGCAATGTCATCAACGCAACCCCCTTAACCGCAGTCGATATGGCTTGGCAAGACCAACCATTCAGCATCATCGCCGATATACCTCCGTTGGCGGCCGTCTATTTTAAAAGAGCTGGTTAAACAGCAACCCTGTACGAACCGGATCTATATCAAATCATGAACCGCGAATCTCTATTAAGTAACTATATTCGGCCGTTATTCCCAATTTTTATCTTACTAGCCATTTTCTGGGGGCTAGAGCTAATCGACATGGCCCTGCCCAATGCATGGTCACTTGACAGCTACGGCATTAAACCTAGGGATGCCTCCTCCCTGCCCAATATCTTTCTATCCCCCGTTTTACATGGCGGATTTGCCCATGTAGCCGCTAACAGCGTTCCCTTTTTGGTCTTAGGGGCGTTAATCATGTGGCGTAGCAAGCTCGAATTCTGGCTCGTCACACTATGGGTCACCATTATCGCTGGCATTGGCATCTGGCTAACAGGCGCATCAAACTCTGTCCACATCGGCGCCAGCGGCGTTGTATTTGGCTTCTTCGGCTTCCTATTATTATTAGGATGGTTTGAGCGCAGCCCCGTATCTATCGCACGTGCGCTAATCATCGCCTTTCTATATGGTGGGCTTATCTGGGGCGTACTACCAGGTCAAGAAGGGATATCATGGCAAGGTCACCTCTTTGGTTTTATCGGTGGTGCCTTGTGTGCATCTTGGCTAGCCCGCCGAGAGCGGCTGGGTAAGTCTCCCATTCAAGACCGCATCCGCCTAGGATAAATTTGCCAGCCATCTTTGCCTACAAGTTGCTAAACTACAGCATCAGACAAACACAAACAGCGTAGGGATGTGACACAAACAGTTCGATTGTCACGTTCCTATCTGCTTGTATAGGCCCGAACCATCTACGCTTGCTCTTTCTTAGGGCTTTCGCTTGATAGCAATTCAAACCCTCCCCCAGCCCCTCCCAACGGGAGGGGAGCCAGTTCCTCCCCCGTCGGGGGAGGTTAGGAAGGGGTGAAGCGAATGCCCTCTTTCTCTAAAAATCGGGTCGCACACTGAACAAAATCCTCTTCACCAGCAGCATGCACAAAGAAGAAATTGTTATGGTATTGATGGAATCTCCTCAGGCGCAAATTTTCAGAGCTTTGATCTCTCTCTGCACAGAAATTTGAAATTGAGTTTAGCTCTTTTTTGAGTGGGTCCATAAAATAACCACGAAAACCAAGCTCTGTAAGTTTACAAAAAACATCGTCTGTGATTCCATTATGATGTCTAGCTTCAATCTCAATAAAGATTAGAGGCTTGAACCTCTCAAATGTTTGTTTAGCACCCTCAATCACTTCTAATTCGTGCCCTTCAACATCAATTTTTACAAGCCCGATTTCATCGAGATCAAACTGGTCGATGAAATCATCTAAAGGGGTCAAATTGACTTCAATTTCGTCGAAGTGTGTCTGATTTTCTTCAACATGGTGCCCGCTCAGGGTTGCCCGTGAATCATAAGGCTCATGATCGATGTAGGGTAGCCTCAAAACCTGCTTTCCACTCTGATTCGAGATAGCGAGGTTTAGGACATTCGCTTTTTTAAAGCGCATTAATAAGTATTTATATAAATTTGGAATAGGCTCAAATAGATAAAGCTTCTCTGGCGTTACAATATCTTCCATTACAGCGCTAAAAAAGCCTGTATTGGCCCCGATGTCAAACATCGCTTTTTCGCCCAAATCTAATTCTCTCAACAGTTTAGCTTCAGCATCGTATGGATACGTTTCATCGAGCGGGCGGGTAACGACCTTTTGACGAATAATCTGCTTCTCTAATTCTGCGGTTAAACCAGCTGTGTAGTTCCGATGTAGATTCCTAATAACCCGTTTGATTCTATTTTTCATAACAGTGACTCTGTAGTTATATGTGAGCTCGCATGTTTTGTAGTAAAAACCAGTGCAATGCTCTAGTTTATAATTAATCCCTATTTAATAAGCGTTACTCTAGCAGGATTCCTGTTTGATGTATAGACGCACCACAACCAATCCTAATGAATAAATCAGACAAAATCTATCCGCTCCTCTTTAACCCTGTATTAAAAGACTACATTTGGGGGGGCCGTAACCTTGAGACCCAACTGGGCAGAGATCTTCCGGCCGACACGATTATTGCCGAAAGTTGGGAAATCGCGGCGCACAAAGACGGCACCGCCAGTGTCAGCAACGGCGAACACGCAGGCAAAAAGCTCACGACTTTGCTCGATGAGATGGGATTAGACCTAATCGGGTCAAAATCAAAGTGGGCCCTGGATCGCAATCTGTTCCCATTGCTAATTAAAATTTTGGATGCCAATCGTCATCTTTCTGTTCAAGTGCATCCCAACGACCAATATGCCCTACAGCATGAAGGCAACGAGTTAGGCAAAACTGAAATGTGGGTTGTGCTGCATGCGGAACCTGGTGCAGAGGTGATCTTAGGCGTCGCGGAAGGCACCACGCCCGAGCTTTTTCAACAGGCGATTACGGACGGCCGCTTAGAACCCTTCATGAATCGGATCGCGGTCGAGGCGGGTGATCACATCAATGTCCCAGCCGGATCCCTGCACGCCATCTTGGGGGGTCTACTCATCGCCGAGATTCAACAAAACTCAAACACAACTTACCGGGTGTATGACTGGAACCGAGTCGGGCACGATGGCAATCCCCGGCCGCTGCACGTCTCAAGAGCGCTCGATGTCACCAATTTCAAACAAGTGGCCCCTACAAAGTCTGGCTCGACGCTGATTTCACAAAAAGATGGAATAAAACGGGAGCTTCTTAATAAAACCGACTACTTTACCGTTGAGCGGGTCACACTTGAACCGGGCAGTCAATTTAATGGAAGATGTAACGGGGATACATTTGAGATTTGGGGTGTGATTGATGGGCAAGGGGAAGTCTCGATCAGAAACCACTCAGAAAGTTTAGATTCCGTTCAATTTACCCTAATTCCGGCCATTGCGGAGGACTTTTCAGTATATACTACGAGCGGCTCGAAATGGCTAAGGGCGTATGTAGAATAGGAAATTCAGCAGCAGAGGATGATCCACTATGGTTGAGGCAATGAATACAGCCCCGCGTACATAAAGGAAAGCAACCCAGCTACCCTATTTTATTGTTTGTTCGGGATTGGTATCTACAGGCACAAGCAAAGCTAAGAACTATTAAATAGCGCAATAGTAAAGTAGGAAATAATTCCACAAGATCCTATCAAACCAAAAAGAATAGCATAGCCAACCACCTGAACACCTGGCCTGTGGCCAGATTCAACCATCCGATCATATTCTTCTGGATCCATAAGTTATCTCTACCCTTTTTTTCATCTAAAAAAAGAGGGAAGTCGTTATTTGAAAACGGCGAAATGAAGATTACGCAGTGCGCATTATTGATAGATGTCGTCTAGATATGATAAATGGGGCAGTACCCCAATTGATATAGCCCATTAGCTTCATTTCCATCAGATTAACGGCCAGCAAAAAGAACATGAAATTTAAGAATTTTTTCTAAATGCAAGGTAGTATGTAAGAAATGGCAAGTAACTTTGTCCATGGGAAACCTGACAAGAAAAGGCTATTTCGTACCTACATAATTTTCTAATTCAAACCCCTCCAAGGTAGGATGAAACTGATGGAAATCAATCAAGTTTTGACAGTATTAAAACGCTGGATAGGCGTCATAATCGGTGTAGTTGTTGTTATTGCACTAGGAATATTCATTAATTTACGCCGGTCGGCCGATATGCACAGCGCTTATGTGCGTTTGCAGCTTACCGCGCCAGATCGCGACGATGTGCGATTGGTAGATGAGTATCGTTTTGTAAACGATCGTGAAGAAGCGACTTCAGCTCGCAACAACTTCACCGAAATCGCACGCTCGGGCAATGTTTACGACCAGACACAAGAGCTTTTGGGCTTGTCTGACGAAGACATGGGATATGAAATTAATGTTACCGCGATTCAAGATTCAGACTTTGTTGTTGTTAAATTCACCAAAGACTCTTCAGACAATTTGATTGATATCGCGAACGCCCACGTTGACGAAGCGATCAAAGCCCTAGGAAACACCCGCGCATTAGCGGCCGAAGCTTCTTTAGACGCTTATGCGATCCAACTCGAAGATTCAGTTTCAAGCTTAGTCGAAGCTGAAGGCGCCCTAACACAATTTCAAGAGACCCACGGCATTATTTCACTTGAACGTGAAATGGAGATTGAAGAGCAGGTTATAGGTTCTCTTGAAATCGAAAAAGCGCAACTCTCACTTCCTCAAACCAACGAAGATGGTGTAACCGTTGGCACCGCCAGCTCTGCAGCTGATTTGCAAGCACAGATTCGCCAAATCGAGCTACAAATTCAAGAAGAGTTATTAGAACAGCTTCAAGTAGAACAAGACGGGATCGTCGGTGCGGAAGCAACTCCAACAGGCTTAAGTGCAACGGAACAGACCAATCTAAATAACTTAAACAAATCGATTGCCGCCCAAAAAGAAGAGGTAATTAAATTACGCATCGCTGATTTAGAAGGGCAAATCGAGCAGCTACTCGAGCAAATCACAATTATGGAACAGTCGGGAGTAGAAAACCCGGCCGCCCTTCTTGTCGATTCACGCATCGAATCTAGCCGCGAAAATCTAGCTCGGCTACAAGGGCTAGAATCTGAATACAACATCTTAAAAGCCAATGTTAAAGGGGCTCTTGCCACTTACGACCTCGTATTAACCAAATACAACGAATCAGAGGTAAGAGCAGAGGTAAATCGTGGGGCGAGCTTTGTTCAGGTAGTCGAAAATGCAACTAGCACTTCGCTTGAACCCAACCCAATGATTCAGTTCTTGGTTTTAGGAATAGCGGCCGGTCTAGCACTTGGCGTGCTGATCGCTTTTCTACTTGAACACTTCTACCCTAACACCCCAGATCAAACCTCAAAAAGAGTTTATGACGCTGATGAAACAGGAGGCGATTCCGCAGAATCTTCTCTTGCCATGGGCGCGTCGATTCATAGCGACAATCTATAAAGACAGCATTTCTCGACTTTATATTTCAAGATGCCCTTTAAATATTAGGCAATTACAAAAAACCGATCCACACATCCGCGATCGGTTTTTTGTAGGCGCTTAATGAGCAGCACAAATGTCACTCGATTCAAAACTCTCAATATCTGAAAACAGACCAGATTCTCCAAACGCTATAGATTCGATCAAGCAAGCGATTGTCCCCCTAGCCGTCGTGTTAGTGGTACTTTTTGCTGCCAGCCTCGTCATTGCACCAAGCGGGTTTGCCACAGGCATTCTGGCGCTTGCGATCGCAATTCCCGGGGCGATACTCGTTTGGAACTATCCGGAGTATATGCTGCTCGGACTCATCTTCTTAGAGTCTGACATTATCTTAGCCGATCAATTACTTGACCTAAGACTCGCTGGTGGAGGCCTCGACCTACGAGATCTATTCCTTTTAGGCTCATTTGGGCTCACCTTTGTTAAGCAGCTCTACAACCGCGACTTAAAAATCCCATTTTTCCCCATCGGCGGCATGCTGATTCTATTTTTGGGCATGGCGGTTGTCTCATTGGTTAATTCTCTGGTATTCGAAAATGTCAGCTTTAACTGGGCCCTCAACGACTTCCGCATTCTGCTCTACTACACCCTTTTCTTTACAACTTCTTGGGGGATACAAACCAGAAGTCAATTAAAGACGTTGATGCTAGGCCTGTATGCGATGGCCAATTTCGTCGTCATCTTAATGGTGATCCAACAAATTGTAGGGATCGATCGCTTTATTGTCCCCGGTATGGTGCGTTGGCAAATCTCTTTAGAAGGTGGCAGTGCGGTCCGCATTTTGCCCCCTCTTATTCTTCTGATCGGTACCCTCCTAGTGATCACCTTTGCCTACTCGTTTTACTGTCAAAATCCTAAAATTCGGCTTCTTGCCATTGGTCAGTTTAGCGTCTTACTTTTAGGCTTTATCTTAACTTTTACACGTTCCGCGTGGTTAACGTCCTTTGTGGCGATGTTCTTGGTTTTGCTGGTTATCGCCAATAAAAATCGACGCATCGCAGCATACGTCTCAGTCCTGCTCACCCCTCTCCTCATCAGCATTGTGATTCTATTTGCGACGGTACCCGTATCTTTCTTTGAAGATATCCCGCTCGCTGGAACTTTAATCGCCCGTGGATTATCGATTTTTGATGTCGAAGAAACCGCCGGGTCAGATTCACTCCAATGGCGCGTTTATGAAAATAGCGAAGCGGTCCGTTCTATTTCTGAACGGCCGATCTTTGGTGTAGGCCTTGGCAATCAGTATCGGCCGATTACGATCATTCAAGGCGAGGCGGCCGGATATCGTACCAACGAGGATATCACGCGTCTTACACGCTATATCCACAACAGCTTCCTTAGTATGGCGGTTAAAATGGGCGTACCTGTTTTAATTTTGTTTTTAAGCATCTATGGAATCTTTATTTTAATGGGCTGGAATCTCCAAGCACAATTACCAGACGGGTTCCATAAAAGCGTAGCCCTTGGGGTGATTGCGATCTTTATACCTTCCCTATTCTGGGCGCAGTTCTTTTCACTCTACACAGAATCAAATCATATTATTTCCGTGTCCATGTTTATGGGTATCGTGGGTGTCATTGCAAAGATACATAAGAAAAAATCTTTACTCTAAGTTTTGCCAAAGCAGGGTCTTTTAGCTCTTATCTATTTCTTCTTTATTTAACGAATATCATGAAAATTTCTTTTATCGCTTGGATAGATTACAACCGCCGTTCAGAGATACTTGCGCAATATTTTGGTGCATCGATCCATCATATTTCATTCGGCCGTCGGGGGGTCAAATGGCAAATCCCTATCCGATACTTTGTTCAAAGCGTTCGAACATTAAAAGCACTCTTTAGCGAAAGACCCGGTGTCGTCTTTGCCCAGAACCCACCTATCATTATCTTATTGCCTGTGGCCGCCTACTGCTTTTTAACCGGATCAAAATACGTTATCGATTCCCACACAGGTGTATTTACCGACTTTAAAAAATGGCTCTGGCTACATAAATGGCTCTCAAAATCTAAATATGCACTCACTACGATTGTGCATAACACTGAACAAGAAAAAATTGTGCAAGAATGGGGCGTTCGTAATGTTGTTTTAGGCTTCTCCGAAGCGACATATCCTCAAGGGTCTGATTTCCCATTAAAAGATGGGCCGACGATCGCATTTTCTTGCGCCTGCGCACCCGATGAGCCGATGCTAGAAGTTTTCGAGGCTGCAAAAATGCTTCCACACGTAAACTTTTATATCACCGGCAACTACAAAAGATTAGACAGTTCAATCATGGAGCAAAAACCGGACAATTGTGAATTCACCGGTTTTGTTTCTTTTGATGATTACATCGGCCTAATGAGAAAATCTGATGCGATGATGGTCTTAACAACGCGAGATGGCACATTGTTAAGTGGTGGCTTTGAAGCCGCGTCACTTGAAAAACCGCTCATCGTGTCTGACTGGCCCATCTTGCAAGATTATTTCTCATCTGGGTCAGTTTACGTCGACAACAAAGCGGACGGAATTGTCAAAGGTGTTCAGGAAGCTTTAGAAAGGCAAGATGAACTAAATGTTGGCATTAAACAGTTACGCACAAAGCTAAACAATGAGTGGGCTGAAGCGGGTGCAAAAGTTAATGCCTTGATTCATGAGTTCGCTGAATCGAAACAAACAACAGTAACAAGACAAGTTTATGCTGAGACCAAGTAAATATCGGTTTTAGCAAGAAAATAACATTCTTAAATTGTAACTATACAAGTATGGTAGATTCCCCTCCTATGAGGAGGGGCTAGGGGAGGTGGACGTCCCAACAAGGTTGGGCTTAAGCTGAACTTCGTTCAGCCCCTCACCCCCAACCCCTCTCCCAATGGGAGAGGGGAGTAAACCCAGACTCTTTTACAATTACTAACATATTCAAATTTTATATTGTCGAATCTGGGGGAACCCATTGCGATATTCGGCACGATTTTAAAAGGGATAAATCAAATGACAATTATGAAGCAACAGTCAGAAAACTATTGGGATGGCAAACGGGTCTGTGTAACAGGCGGTTCGGGATTTCTCGGTTCTTTTGTTGTCGATCAATTAAAAGCAAAACAGGCCGGGGACATTTTCATTCCTCGTAGCCGCGACTATGATTTGGTAGAAAAAGAAGCGATCAAAGATCTGCTCAATGATTCCAAACCGGATGTCATCATCCATTTAGCCGCAAGTGTGGGTGGAATTGGCGCAAACCTAACCCATCAAGCCGATTACTTTTATGAAAACCTGATGATGGGTGTTCAACTCATTCACGAAAGCTACTTGGCTGGTTTAGAAAAATTTGTAGCGATCGGTACAATCTGTGCTTACCCTAAATTTTCTCCTATTCCATTTTCTGAAGATGATTTGTGGAACGGTTACCCGGAAGAAACCAATGCACCTTATGGTCTTGCCAAAAAGATGATGTTGGTTCAATCACAAGTTTATCGCTCTCAATACGACTTTAATTCAATTTATCTTCTGCCGGTCAACCTTTATGGACCGCGCGATAACTTTGATCTAGAGACATCTCATGTGATTCCGGCCCTCATTCGTAAATGTTTGGAAGCGAAAGAGCAAAAGCTAGATCACATTATGGCTTGGGGTGACGGATCCCCAACCCGTGAGTTCCTTTATGCCGAAGATGCGGCCGAAGGAATCTTGATGGCGGCCGAGCGTTACAATGGCTCAGAACCTGTAAACCTAGGCAGCGGATTTGAAATTAGCATCAAAGATTTGATGGAGACCATCGCCCGCTTAACCGGCTTCGAAGGGGAAATTCGTTGGGATACCAGCAAACCAAACGGCCAACCGCGTCGCAAGCTAGATGTTACCCGTGCAAAAGAACTTTTCGGGTTTGAGGCCCAAACCGATTTCGAAAATGGCTTAAAGCAAGTTATCGATTGGTATACAGAAAACGAACTACAAGTTGCAGCTAGCTAAATCAACCAGCAAGCCGCCAACAAAGGTGTTCTGAATAGATTATTCCAAATTATCTGTTCAGAACACCTTCTTTTAACTACAATCCCACACACACCAATCGCCTCCCCTATGCACACCACCCGCAGTTTCTGAAATAGATGGCTACCACTGAACCAAAAAGAACAAGCTTCAATGTAAGTGTAATTTTAAACGGTGCCAGCACGGGACTCAATGTGGTTCTTTTGTTTTTAGAGGCAGGTATCGCTAGCCGCTACGTTACACCGGAAAGTAATGGGATATTTTTCGCTCTTATCGCCATTAACAGCTTCTTCTTGGTCTTTTCAGACTTAGGCTTAAAGCAGGGCATTACACAGCGGATCGCGGCCACTGCAGGCACCAGTAAAGATAGCCTAACCAACAGTGCGATTAACTTTCGGCTTTTAATCACTGCTCTAGTTTCACTGTTTTTATGGCTAACCCGCAATTTAATTGCTCGGTTCGATGGCTTTGGGGAAATTAATGATTACATCTATTTTGTAATTATCATGTTTTTCGCCACCAGCATGGATGAGCTCATGTTCAGTCTGCTGCGTGGTTATCAGATCCATAAGCCGCTTTCGATTCTACAGATTGTCAAAGGGATTGCTCGGCTAGCGACCACAGTTGTCCTTGTTTATTTCTTTGATTTACAACTCGTCGGGCTCATTCTTTCATGGGCAATTAGCTATGGTCTACCTTCGATTTTAGCTTATTTTATTTTGCCATTTAAGAAAAGGCCGTGGATCGACTTTAAAGCGATATTTGAACTCTTAAAATTCTGCCGGCCGTTGGTCGTCGTGCGGCTCGTCGCATTCTTTCGTATTAACGCATCTACCTTCTTACTAACCAGCTTTTTAGGGCCAGAAGGGGTTGCCGCTTACTCATTCGCGTTCAAACTGCCCAGCGGTATCCAAAGCCTAACCGAGGCGTACAACAACGTCTTTTACCCTCGCATCACAGAAATGCGAGCGAGAGGCGACTATCTAAAAGCAGACCAGCTACTGAACGGCTCTCTCGCATTTTTGTCATTTTCGCTGGGTGGTATCGCACTCGTCGGATTCCTGTTTGGTAACGAGATCATGTCTTTATTCTGGTCAGACACTTACGGGACGATAGGGCCGCTATTTGGGATGATTTTGGTCGGATTACAAGTACAAGTGGTCAATACCTTTTTAGGATATTCACTCGTTGGTGCAGGGCATCCAAAAGAAAACTCTATCGTCTTAGCGATAAGTACCCCTTTTATGCTCATGCTTAACTTTATTCTGATCTTATTGCTGCCAAATGGACTCTTTGGCCCAGCGATTGGCGCCATCATTGAGGGAAGCGCCTTAAACGCAGTCTTCAAATGGCTGGTTAGGCGTTACCGATTCAATTTAGAGGATTGGCACTATTTCGGTTCCACCCTATTTATGATTGGCGGCATCATCCTTTCCGTCGGTACTGAATGGGTATTTGGCATTGCAGATCAACCCTATAAAACTTGGCCGATTAATATCGCTATCATGCTGATTTACTTTATCGGCTTTATTCAACTAGGCACAATCAAAATGTGGGTTACCACCACATCAAGACCTTCTTACTAAAAAATCAAGGTTGCTTCATTATGTTAATTATTCGCGTAACTGGTGGCTTAGGAAACCAGATGTTCCAATACATCTACGGTCAAGCCATTCAAGAAAAATACAACAAAAAAGTCTATTATGATTTGACATGGTACAACATGTCATCGGGCCATCGTCACCGGGAACTAGAAACGCATGAGTCTTACCGCTTGGGTGCTTTTGGTATCCAACCAGAAATGATCAGTGAGTCGACATCACGCTTCTTCAACAGCAAACCGGGCAAACTCTACAATCTGTTTCAACTGAAATGGGCCAACTGGGGTATGCGGCCGTTATTGCCAACCTACTTTTTGGGCTATTGGAACGGTGAGCCATACTTTGAAAATATCAAAGAACAAGTTCCTGCCATTTACACGCTTCCCCCTTCTACAAACGAAAATGCGCAGAACTACAAAAAGATGATGCACGAAGGCCCCACATCTGTCAGCATGCACATTCGACGTGGCGACTATAAAAATCATCCTCAGCTGCAGGTGTGTACGCCTGAGTATTACAAGGCTGCCATCGAGCTTTTACGCACAAAACTAGATGATTTTCGCGTCTTTGTTTTTTCAGATGATATTGAATATTGCAAAGGGATTTTGGGATCTCCAGACAATATCATCTATATCGAAAACTGCGGGACAGATCTGGACGAATTTCAGCTCATGTCAGAATGTAAACATCATGTCGTATCCAACAGTACCTTTTCATGGTGGACGGCTTGGTTAGGCGAACAGCGGAACAAAGACGGCCGAATGGTGCTTACACCCCCGACTTGGTACAACCAACCGGAACTTTATCCGCAACAGATGCGCTATATCGATATCCATAAAATTATTCCTGACCGTTGGGTCAAAGTACACTTTTAAAAGCCGATGACAAAATCAAAATCAAGACAAACAATTGTCTTTTTCTCAAGCGACACTTGGAATTCTCTTTTTCGGGCTCCCCAGCACTTGGTCACCCGCTTAACCAAGAATTTCGATGTGGTGTTTATCGAGCCAGGCCGTGCGCTTGGAAAAAATCAGTTCAGCGAAGCAATCAAGGGGCTTACCTCTGTTTCAGGTGCGAAAACAAGTTCCCCCATGGAAGGGCTCACTGTGGTCCCCTGTTTGCCTAACATTCCGGCCTTCCGCACACAACTTCCCGCTTCGGTGTTAAAAGTCACGTATCCGCTAACAAGTAGGTTAAATTTCATGTATGCCAATTGGCACATCAAGAAAACCCTCAAGGCGCTTAATGTGAAAGACCCCATCATCTTACTATGGGGATTTGGCGATTACGGTATCGATGCGCATCGCTTTTTCGATACGATAGACAACGCCCTTAGCTGTTATTTGGTATATGACGAAAGCCCAGACTTTTCACACAACGAACGAGTCAAAACCCAGCTGCGTGCGGCCGATGATTTGACATGTAAAAAAGCTGATATCGTGATGGGCACGTCACAGTCCCAAGTTGACCGGCGCACCCATTTAAACGAGCATGTCTACTTCGTGCCAAACGGGGTCGATTTTGCGATGTTTAATGAGCCTTATGAGCAAAAAGTGCCGGTTCCGGCCGACATTGCAGATTTACCTCGGCCGATCATCGGTTTCTCTGGCTGGATGGGGTATCAAATGGACATCCCCCTTCTGCTGCATGTCGCAAAGTCGTTCCCAGATGCGTCATTAGCCCTACTCGGCCCAAATACGATCCCTAGTTCGGCCGAACTGACAGAACTGATGAATATGCCCAACGTTCACTTTCTAGGCAAAAAAGACCCCAAAAATTTGGCTTCTTATTTCCAAGTCTTTGATGCGGCCTTAATCCCATATGCGCTCAGAGGACATGTTCGTTACATCTATCCGCTAAAATTGCACGAGTATCTAGCGACCGGCCGAGCCGTTGTTTCATCCGACTTGCCCAACTTGTATCCGCACAAAGACATTTTGCGCTTGGCAAAGTCAAAAGAAGAATTTGTAGAGCACATTAGGGCCGCTTTTGATGACCATGCCCCAGAAATGGTGCAGGCGCGAATCGCTGAAGCTAAAAAGTTTTCTTGGGACGACCGTGCGGCCGACATGACTCGCATCTTCAAAGAACATACGGGAATGCAGCCCGTAAACTAAGATTACAAAGTAACTCAATAAAAAAAGCCCGTCAGATGATTGTCTGACGGGCTTTTTTGTTGTCTTGTTCAGCCGCTTTTACCCGAGTGTCCTTCAGACCCATCTAATCTCGGCTAAAACGAGATAAGAGAGGATGTGCGACCGGGTAGTTTAACGTGTGACAAACGGCATATAGATCTTATTGTCATA
>JAHDEB010000052.1:9456-31967 GCA_020629055.1 Chloroflexota bacterium | reverse complement strand
TCAGTTTTCAGTTTTCAGTTTTCATAAAGATGGTAGATATCCAGATGTTAGACACAAACTAACCACCAATATCTAACCACTAATATCTAATCCCATGTTTGACGACTATTTCTCAAAAGCACACGAATTAACTGAAAAAGGAGAGCCGTTTGTCACCGCCACCGTGGTACGGGCCGAAAAGCCAACCTCCGGCAAGCCGGGTGACAAAGCGATTATCACTATCGATGGGGTCATGCACGGCTGGATCGGTGGATCGTGTGCCTCACCTACCGTCATCAAAGAAGCTTTGAAAGCATTGAGTGATGATGAGACGCGTCTAATTCGATTGTCGAAAAATCCAGAAGAACAAATACCACGGGATGGGCTGCTTGATTTACCAATGACCTGCTTTAGTGGTGGGACGCTTGAAATCTATATTGAGCCGGTCCGGCCGAAACCGCGCCTGCTCATCATCGGCAACTTGCCGGTAGCCCAGGCGCTTTGTCATTTGGGCAACGCGATGAACTACCACGTCATCGTGGCTGATCCTGACACCAAAGGGGCAGCCATGCCGCATGCCAATGAAATCATCACCGATTTAGAAAAAGTAGGGGACGCGATTTCGCCGATGACCTACGTGGTCGTGGCGACACACGGGAATTTTGACGAAGTGGCGCTTGAAAAGGCGATTAAGGCCCATGTGCCGTATGTTGGATTGGTCGCCAGCCAACGGCGCGCCTCGGCCGTGCGTGATTATTTGCATATGGCCGGTTACGACGAAAACGACCTGCTGGCGCTCAAAGCCCCGGCCGGGCTCGACATTCAGGCCCGCCGTGGGGACGAGATCGCGTTGAGCATTATGGCTGAAATTGTGGAGCGTCGTCGGAACGCTGAAAACCTAGATTTGGCCCTGATGCGGGAGCAGTACGAAGTGGAGGTTGAGGCTAAAGCAATCGCCATCGACCCGATTTGCAAGATGGAAGTGGAAATCGAAACGGCCAAGTATGTACATGAGCACAATGGGGAGATGTTTTACTTTTGCTGCCCGGCTTGCAAACGCATCTTTGCTAAAGACCCTGAACCTTTCTTGAGTTAAACGCAAATCCCGTTAATCACGCACTTGGGCCAATAGGTGCAAAAGCGCCTCAACAACTATCTCGGGATCATCAAAATTGATGTCATGCGAGCCTGTGTGACTGACGAAATGACGACTATTTGAGGATAATGTAGCCAGCTCCACCTGCAGTTCAAACCAAACCCGGTCAGCTTCATCAAAAGGCACATCGAGTTTTGTCTCTAATACACGAGATGCATCGAAACTATGAACGGCCGAAACAACCACCAACGGCAGTTCTTCAAGAGAGGCGGTTTCTGCAACCTGATCAGCACTAACAGCGGCTGATTCAAACTCAGACAAAATAGCAATGACTGTTTTCGGTTGAACCATCGATGCAACGATTGAATGTCGCTCTGAATCTGTTAGCGCTTTGTGCGTTGGCAAGCTAACAAAGCGTAGTAAACCAAAACGGGCGGCAAATGGAGCAATTTTGAAAGGGGCTGTTTGTTCTACAATAAAATCATTGATCTCAGATGGAAGCCGCTGCCACTGTTCCTCATGTCCAGACTCAACCAACGCAATGCCTGCGACAAGCTCAGGGTAGCGATGTTGAAAAATCCGCACATTGTATCCTCCCAGTGAATGCCCCACGAGAATGTATGGTGGTTCAATTTCTGCGTTTTTGAGGAGTAAGTGCAGCTCGGCAACCATCTGGTCACTAGTCCGGGGCATCGGCCCCGCATCGCTCCAGCCCAAGCCTGCACGGTCGTAAAGACAGATTCGAACATCATCTGGCATTTCTCGTCGAATGTTTTCCCACATCGTTGACCAGTTGCCAGCCCCGTTGTCTACAACAAATGTGGGGCTGCCAGTGCCTTGACAATTGATGTGTAAAGCGTGCTCCCCAACGCTGACCATTTGTCCGGGCGGAGGGAATTGTTGTTTGTCACGAACCGTTGCAATAGATTGAAATACAAAGCCGGTTGCCAGCAATACAATAGCGATTAAACCTAATGCGATAGATATTTTACGAACGCCTTTGAGAATTCGTCGGACTCGTAGAGGTGTGATTTTTGAAACTTTCTTCATCTGATTTCCTTATTTCTAACGGCCTAACAATGCCATACGTGATTGAACTTTTAAAAATCAGTATCCAATAAATTCTGAGCCATTTCTTTGAAAATCATTGCCAAGCGTTGCCAAACATTGCCAGAAAGAGATTGTTTATTGAAACGGGAAAGTACATAACGCCAAAAAAGGGGAATTATTCTGCTTTTACTACCCAGCATGTAAACGAACCTGTGCAAGTTTCAAAAACTTTTGAGGCGATTTACCAAATAGAAAAACCTGAAATAATTCAGGTTTTTAGAATAAAATATTAGAGTGGAACAATCTCAATTGTTCCACTCTGTATTCCCCTGACGCTTAAACAAACGTCAGGGGAATACAGTCGTCCAGCTTACTTGATGACAGTGGGCAAAAATATCGTTGTTGGGGAGCCAGTGGTTTGATCTGGACAATCTTTAGCAGGGCGAGCCGATCGATTCGCCTCAAACCCTCCATCAATTTGATAAACTTTAGTCTGTAGTCGGTTGCCCGCTTCCGCTTGACCTGCAGTTGCGTTCAAAGCGTATCCTACATTTGCCTCCTTATCACAAACAAAACTACTTCCATAGCTATGAAACGATGAGCGCTCTACCCGATATCGATGTTCATCTGAAAAAGCGGTCATATTGGAAAGAGAAAGGAAGATCAGAAATATCACAATGGATAAGCTGGCGAGAAACACTGTTCGACGTGGGTTAATCGGTTTTACCTTACTCATGATTAACCACCTCCTAGTCTGACATGCCCTAGCGGAGCATCAAGGGTCATCGGATCAGAATACGTGCCGACGGCCGCGTAATTGCCAGGTTGGATGTGCAGTCGGCCGCCTGATGAGGTCTCATCTACCCCTTCTTGAAAGGTGTCAAAAGGTTCAATAAACGTTCCTGATTCAGATCCTGTATGGGTTGAATCAACAAAAAACCAGTTAGAGCGCTGATACAAGAACGAAATCGACAAAATATCAAGATCGCTTAAACGCTCCCGCTGACCGATGACATCTTGCCAATCGGCCGTCCATGGCTCATCAACGCTAATCGTCTCACCAATGCAGTTGTTATCCGCATCACGGATACAGAAGTTGAAATCTCCATAATGCATCACAGATTGAAAATCATAGATTTCTGGTCCATCTAGTCCAAATGGTTCGTATGCACTCTTTGGGTAAACCAAGGAAGACCGATTAATGCTAAATGAAAGTGTTAGAAATTTCGGGTTGATATTGCCTTCATTTATCGTAACAAAATCATCTCGATCAATGCGAGTATGCTCATGTTGAAGCCCTAAAGTATGGCCCAGTTCATGAACAAGCGTGTAAGTATTGTCCCAGTGCTCGATACCTACAATAATGAACTGCTGCCCACCTTGATAGCCTAATTCTGAATAGCTGATCGTGTCATCAACTTCGCTTTCGATAATGGTCAGATAATCAGCTTCATTGGACCGAAGCACAAAATCAATATCTGTCGCCTCTTCCCATATGAGCATTGCGGCCAAAAACTGGAGCCTTTCTGCCCCAGTCACTGCAGGGTCCCAGCTAAATGGGACAATACCATTTGGCCAGAGATTGGTCTCTGCAACAGCACGAGTTTCGCTGGGGCGAACAAGAATGTCCCCCTCAATAACGGTGTAGCCAGCTGGTAAGCCTTTGGCTGTAATCGGGAGTGGATCTTCAGGTTCAGGATCTTGCGCTTGTGCAATGTGTGGCATCATCAACCCAGCTGCAAGAAGAATAAGAGCAAATAGGCGCGAGATTTTTAATAGTTTCATAGTAATTCTCCGAATATTTAATGGTTAGTGGGAAGTGATTGGTGAGAAGGTGTGAGCCCAGCCAACGTGAAGCCAGCTAATATCAGTCTCTGCCCACGAATCACTTAACACTGTTCCTTATTGAAGCGTCACCAAAACCAAGACCAATCCTTGGCCGGAAGGTAGTTCTGTCATCGCCTTTCCGATAATCGAGCCTTGGGCTTGACCATGATCGGTCACTTTCATCGCATACCCGGCCGTATTTGAAGGTGTTAGCATGTCACCGACTTGAATCGGTTGATCAGTCGCATCGACCCAGACGTAGACTCTTCCGGTAAGTGCGACCGGATAGTGACCATCTGCAATTGTTCCGTCGTGCCCCATGATCATGCCGGGGGCAACTTCGCCCGCACCACTCACAACACCGACAACTTTTTTGTCATGGGCCTCATCACAAACGATCAGTTGGCCCGGATGAATCGGATCAAGGCAAACAACGGTGCCAGGTTCTGGTGATTGCCCAGCCGCATCGCCAATTTCAAACAGCTCGGCCAGATCAGCCCCACCGGTAATCTGAAGAACTTCTACCGTTGTTGTTCCACCGTTATCGACATTAAAGATCGTTTCACCGGCACTGTTCTGAACAAAGAAGTCAGAGTCGCTCTCTCCGCCGCCGTCTACGTTAAGCTGGATCACAACCGCATCATTTGAACTAAGATAAAGATCACTATTCGGGTACTGCGGTGGCGAAACGATCCGACCGTTGTCGTCATCATTCCCACTCCCATTACCGCCTAAAATAATGTCAGGATTATTGTCAGCTCCACTGCGAGCAAGAATTCCAGCATTTTCCCCGTTAAAAGTGCCACCCTTATCGTTGGCTGACTGAACATAGACTCCGTCAAAGTTTGCAGATGCAACATAGAGGCCACTTCCATTTTCAGCCGACTGAACAAAGAACCCGTGGGTTCCAGCCAAACCAACAGAGACCCCAGTGAACCCTGTTTCAGCCACACGATAACCGTGTTCAGTCGCACTGCCAACTTCGACCCCGTCGCCACCCGCGTTATTGATGCGAACGCCATTTTGCCCTACAGTACCAACAAGCAAACCGTCTTGGACCGCTTGATTCACGTTAAATCCATCATCGCCGGCCGATTGAACGTGGAACCCGTCCTGCCCCGTCGTGCCAACTTCGAAGCCATCTCCGCCTGCATTCACAACGTTAACCCCATCGGCACCGGTTGCCGCAATGCGTACCCCATGAATTCCGGCCGAATCGATCTGCACACCATCGTCACCCGTTTCCTTGACATGAACGCCGATAAAGTCCGCTTCATCGATGACAATACCAGCCCGACTGGCGTTGACATGAATCCCGTCCATCACAGAAAAGACGGTTAACCCCACACCATTTATATCTGACGAGGCGTTTGAAAGGGTCAAAATGCTTTTATCTAGATCATCGCGAACCGTCGCCCCAGGTTTTAAACTAAACGCATAGGGTGTAGGGTGGATAGGCTGGCGTGGTGCGAGAGTCGTGAAGCCGCTCCCATCACAATCTACAGCGATCTCTAACCAACGGGCCTGCCCATGAAAGGCGAGGCTACCGAATTGATCCGCTTCATTTAAAACAACTGCGAAATTTCCTTCGGTCACTTGCACCGCATTTAGGGCTTGCGTGACTCCGACTTGCGTTCCAGCTACGTCATCCCGCCACAAACCAAACTCGAAACTACAGCTTCCGTTTACAGGGACTCCCCCATCTGCCAAATAACCTTGATAACTAAATCCTGTTCCAATTGATATTTGAGGTGCATTTTGCAATGCTGCTTGGCCGTTGGCTCCTTGGGCAAGCCGAATGCCTAAAATCGCAAAAACGATAATCCCCATCCCCGAAAGTAAAATCATCAATGCACGTCGCTTGTATTGGTGTAACATGTTGTTCTCCTTTAAAATAGAAAAAGTTAAAAATTAAACATTGACTTTAGTATCGGCCGACCCTCCGTCCGAATTTCTGACAGAGAAGCAGAAAGATGTCCGAATTTGTAAAATGACAAATTCAAGGAAAAAAGATGGCTTTAAGTTTTGGAGACCTGCTTTCAAACGCATTCCACGACATCAAACAACAGACAGGAAAAAAAATCAGCATCTTGCAAGATGAGATTGGCTATGCGTTTGATCCGCCTTTATCAGGCGATACAATTGAAAAGTGGCGCTATCGCAAAACGAGTCTATCAACCATTCAGCTAGCTTCTTTGGCGCAAGCAATAATCAGTTACCAACATCCGAACCACGATCGTGAATGGTTATTTAACTTTCTTCAAAAAGGTGGAGATCCATACCCTGAGGCCGCTTGCGAACGGCTTTTTCCAAGTACTCAAATAATCGATGAAATTAAAGCGGCCCCAGATAAACTCAACACGCCAACCGCCCCGGATTTATCAGCATACCGCCCCCCTGCATCTAGCGGATTTGTCGGCCGTATTCAAGAAATTGATGACTACAAAAATCAGTTGGACTCACGCAATGCCACAGCTATTTGTGGGATGGCCGGTATCGGCAAAACATCTTTGGCGATAGAGATCGCGCATGCAATCGACCCTAAGAAACCGGTTTTTTGGCATCGTTTTTACGATCAAAATCTAAATACCCTTATCCGCAGATTGGCAGGCTTTCTAACCCACTTTGGCGCTCACGACCTATGGGACATCATTGAATCGGCCCGCTTGGCGGGTGTACGCCCCCCCGATGTGACGACGTGTTTTGACACCCTTGTCGTGCAGCTCAGCGATCTTGATCTGCTTTTATGCTTCGACGATCTTCAATTTGCCGATGGAAGCCAAGAATTGATCGATTTTTTACGTCGTTTGATCGAGCCGAATCAAGAGGGAAAAAGCTCGGCTGTGTTAATTACTTCGCGCAGATTCCCCAATTTTCTACCAGCAGACATGCGCGCTGAGCTAGGCGGTTTATCATTGCCTGATACCGCCCAACTTCTAACCGATAGGGGACTGAATCTTCAACCGGATTTGCTAAGCAAGTTGCATAATGTGACTGAAGGAAATGGCGCATTTTTAACACTGGCGGCGGTCGTTTTACAGGGAACAAAAAATCCGGCGGGTATGATCGAACGTTTAGCAACTATTGAAGATATTGAACGGTTCTTATTAGAAGAGGTAAATGACCGGCTTAGTGGGCAAGAGCAACGTGTGATGGAAGGGATTGCGGTCTTATCCAGCTACCCAGGCACTCGTGACGTTTTAGAGGTGATGCTCAATCTACGAGATGTACGCAGAACGTTGCGCATGCTGGCGGATCAACATTTATTGGTAACGGTTGATGGGGAAAACGGCCGGGAGTATGGCCAGCACCAAATCATTCAAATTTTTTATTATGAGCAACCGTCTCGTCAAAAAAGACGGGAGATGCACCGCAATGCGGCTGAATTTTACGAGCTAGAAGAAATAGATCGTTATAAAGCCACATTGCACTATGCTAAAGCGGGTGAGGCAGATCGAGCAGTACAAATTGCGGCCGAGCATCTGTGGGAAATCGTCAATGAAGGAATGGCCGCCTCGCTTTTACCGATTTTAGAATCAATCAAAGCTGAGGGGCTAGAAAAAGATGAATGTTTTGAACTTTGGCTGGCTCAGGGTCAGCTCGATTCACTTTTAGGCGATTATGAAAATGGCAAGGAGCGGTTTGAACTAGCGGCCAAAAAGCTGCAGGAATTACCAGAAACTGAGCAAACCAATCGATTAAAGGGGCGTGTTTGCCTATACATGTCAGAACTGTTAGAGCGTCAGGATCCGCCTAAAGCCTTAGAATGGGGGCAGCGGGGTTTAAGCATTTTGAAGGGGGAGAATAATGAGCTAACGGCCGAATTAAATATACAGGTCGGTGCTTTGATGATGAATATGGGCAACAGTGGTGGTGCATTAGAGCAGTTTTTGGCCAGTCGGGATGATGTAAAAATTAAAAATCATTCGCTCCGTGCCAAGCTCGAAAACAATTTGGGAATCGCCTATTGGTATTTGGGAGATCTATCCTCAGCGATCGTCCACAGCAACCGAGCTTTAGAGATAAGCACAAAACTGCGCGATCATCTGCAAACTGCACGAATTTTCACGAACCTTGGACCTATAAAATATGCGCTGGAAGATTGGGCGGGAGCAGTTTCTGATCTCGAAAACGCACTGGTTATCGCTTCTAGGCTAGGTAGCTATCAATTTAAGATGGGACTGCATATCAATTTGGGGCGTTGTTATTATTGTATGGGAAATAATGACAAAACCGTTGAGCATTCAAATAGCGGTTTGCAAATGGCCGATAAAATAGGGTCCGGCGCGGCCGTATTAGCAAAGATCAATCTAGCAAAGCATCATCTTCGAGTCGGGAATTTAATTGAAGCGATCAACCTATTGGAGACAGCAGAAATTCAGGCACAATCTGACAATGCCCAGCTTTCTTTGACCGGGATAAAAATGATCCAAGCAGAGACGCTTTTGGCCCAATCGCGTACAAAACAAGCTAGAGCTAAACTTAGCAGCGGGCTCGAAAAAGCCCAATCACTAGGTGATAAACAAGAGCAAGGCATCGGATGGCGTCTTAAAGGGCAGCTAGAGTCAGCTGATGGAAACAGTGTCTTAGCAAATCAGGCATTTCAGCAAAGCGCTGACATTTTAGGAACGTCTGACAGATACGAGCTGGCTTTGACACAGTTAGAATGGGGAAAAAGCTTAATCGAAACAGGAAACGAGCCGGAGGGGTATAAATTAATTCGCCAAGCATGGCAAATTTTCACAAAGTTGGGGGCAGTCCAAGATGAACAATTTGCCATCAACCTTCTAGCAGAAAACAGATTGCCAGAATAAGACTTCTATCTCTTACTCGGACAACAGTCAGACAGCCGGTCAGAATTATTTTGTTTCCTTTGTTTAAAATCAGATGACAATTCGATTCTAAGTAGATCACATGATTTTTCTAAAAGATTTGGCAGGTTTTCAACAGGCTTTTACCAGATTTGGCCAGAGCCAAACCTGCCAAATCTAAAGTCAGCTACTTAAACAGATATTTTAGACCGGCAACCATATAAAATGAGGAATTCACTCGTCGGTTAGGGAGGAACGGGAAGTTCGAATTTTCAATTCATTGATTTCCCGTTCTCAAGAAGTTTTCTCGGCAGACAATTAAGTCATTTTTGCAATTCTTAAAAACTTAGCGAGAGAACTATTAAGAGGAATAAAAATGAAACGATTTTCCTTAGTAATTACTGCAACCGCGCTTGCACTTGTACTAATAAATGGGCCAATATCAGCAGGTGGGAGTGGCTGGTTTACAGATGAAGGATATTTCCAAATCTCTAAAGTTTGTCGAGATGGCTATCAGTTTTCCCGGGCATCCTCAGGAACAGCTGGTGGGGTAGGTGGTGCCCCGTACAGCTCAATTCTAGCTCGGTTATATTCATCACACGGCCCATTTAACGAGGAATTACAAGAAGAGTGGTTTAATGAAGACGGTAGCCTTGTTTCTGATGAGCTTATTTTAGAATCCGACTATTATCCAATTTTAGGTCCAACCGCTTCAGTTAGCAGCGATCAGATTATTGAAGTTAAGAATCTTGAGATTCTTGGGAACTCTTCTGATAAATTTTTGGCTCAGGATGTTTCAGCTTATTTTTTTAAGCAGCTGGAGGTTGGTGATCAAGTCCGGCTTTACAAAACTATTTTGCCAGTTGAAGATTGCTTCCTTGCCTCAATAAATGGGGGGCAAAACGGGACTATTGCAAAAGACCGCCTCGATGCCACAAATAGTGGCATACCAGCCAATGATCTGATAATCACTGTTCTTGATATCCCTGAAAATCGGGTTTCAAATGGCAACAACACACTATCAATTGGAGAGCAATTAAGTTTTGCTGAGATAGATGATTCTGGACTATCATATTCAGCTGATGGCAACATGCAAAACGAGGTTGAGTATTTTAGCTATTCTGTTCAAGGGACGACTAGGATTTCCGTAAGCTCAAAGGGCTTGCAGGCGATCGGGGGGGACTCATCTGAACCATCAATCAGTGCAAATGGTTCCAAAATCGCCTTTACAACTGAAGCCACCAACCTATCTTCAACGGTGTTTGATGACAACGGGGTGTCGGATGTGGTTCTTCGAGAGCAGGAAAACAGTAAAACTATTTTCATCTCTTCCCGCTCATCTGAAAGTATCGGTGACGTTGGGCGGTCGTATGCCCCTGAAATCTCTCCCGATGGTGAGCAAATTGTATTTGTGTCGGCCGGTGAGCATTTGCTCAACAAAGAACAACAATGTGAAACCGAATTAGAAGTCGACGATGTCAGTGACATCTATTTGTATCAATCTGGTTCATTGAAACAATTTTCGGTATTCAGAACATTTGGGGAACCTTGCCAGCAATTCACCCATGATTCAGTCCATCCTTCAATATCTGATACAATTTACGGTCAAGAGAATATCGTTTTTCAAACTAATGAAACACTTGAGTTCCCCTTTCACACCGACGAAAATAGTGCAGCCGATTTACTATTCAGTCGTAATTCAAGCACTTTTAATTTCGAACCAATTTATGGCATTAACGATCTGGGCATCGCCCCTAGCCCCGGTGTGACCCCCACACTCGATATGCCAAACGGCGCGAGTCAGCAGCCAAGTATTTCGGCCGATGGCAATGCGATTGCATATCTATCTCACGCTACCAACCTGATCAAGACATTCTCCGGCAGAGATGCTGACACGAATGGTGTCGCTGATATCTATGTCAGCGATTGGGATGGGGAAAATTGGGCGGTGTCTCGTGTATCTATCACGTCGGATGGGTTGCAAACAACGGGTGGTGGCTCGGCCGAACCCGCAATTTCTCGATTCGGTAGACATATCGCTTTTTCATCGTTTGCCAACAACCTAGATGAGCGGGCCAATGATCAAGTCCAAATTTATGTGCGAGACCGTGACGCCGAGTGCACCACGTTGTTGTCGATAAACAAAGAGGGGGTAGCTGGCTCTGTCGCTTCATTTGACCCGTCGATCTCAGCGGACGGCCGGTTTGTCGCTTTTTATTCCTTCGCGCCAAATCTAATCGAAAACGACACAAACGCAGCCTCCGACATTTTCGTCGTTGATCGAGATGCGGACGGTGACAATGCCTTTTATACAGATCCCGAAAACTGCGTGGCTGGCCCTAGCCGTATCTTCCGGGTGTCAGTTGCGAGTGATGGAACACAGGCCAATGGTGCATCATACGACCCCGACATTTCCGACAATGGGGCATTTGTTGCCTTTACATCCCAAGCAACGAACTTAGTTGAAAATGATACAAATAGACATAGCGATGTTTTTGTTCATTATGTCGGTTTTGAAGGCAACATTCGCTTTGTAGCTCAAAGTAACACCGTCTATTTACCTTTCATCATTCGCTAAAGACAGGGAATCTCCATATAGCTTCTCAACTACAAGATAGCAACACACTTACCCACACCTTTTTCACAGCTTTTGCAACTCGAGAAACTGTATTCATTAATGCGGCTCCGAGGTCTTCATCCAACTCATAGATTGACGGAACATGTGAAACAGGTACAACCAACATATGCCCGTGGTTATTTGCGCTTTGGTGCAGACTCGGAAACACGGCCGTCAATTCATCTTGATAGGCAACGACATCTCCCTCTCTATTTCCGCTCATTATTTGACAAAAACACAATCGTTATGTTTCATCTTGTACCCGTTACCTGTTACAGATTATAAGTTGGAAACGCAGCCGTCAGTTCTGCCACAACATCTTGCGCCTTACCGATCACGGCCGGGTCCGGCTCATACCCGTCGGCCGAGAACCAAATATCAGCCAGCAAATTCCCAATTTTCGCCATCTCAGCCTCACCCATGCCGCGCGTCGTCGCGGCCGAAACGCCCAAGCGTACCCCGCGCCACTTTTTGATACTCACCGGATCACCGGGTAGGGCGTTTTTATTGCAGGTCAGCCCCGCATGTTCAATCACCTTCTCAGCCTGATCCCCCGTTAGCCCGGCCGGGGCCACATCGGCCAACATCAAATGATTGTCGGTCCCGCCACTCATAATGCCGATTCCACGATCAATCAATACTTCGGCCAAGGTGCGCGCATTATCAACCACGTTATGGGCCCAGGTTTTAAACTCCGGCCGCATCGCTTCACCCAAACAAACCGCTTTAGCCGCAATCACATTTAAATGGATGCTGCCTTGCGAGCCGGGAAAGACGGCCGAATTCAGCTTCTTTTTCCATGCCGGGTCCTTCGTTAAAATCACCCCACCACGTGGGCCACGCAGCGTCTTTGTCGTGGTGCAGGTCACAATATCTGCATGGTTTATCGGGGATGGATGAGCACCGCCAGCAACTAGCCCAGCGATGTGGGCCATATCGACCAAGAAAACGGCATCAACGCTTTTGGCGATTTTTGCCATCCGCTCAAAGTCGATCACACGAGGGTAAGCGGAGCCACCGGCGATGACCAACTTCGGCCGATGGTCTTTTGCTAACTGCTCCATCTCTTCATAATTGATCTGCCCCGTATCAGCATGCACGCCGTATGACACCACGTTGAACCATTTACCCGAAAGATTGGGCGGCGCACCGTGGCTCAAGTGACCACCGGCCGCCAGCGACATGCTCAACACCGTATCACCCGGTTTAAGCAGTGCGGTAAACACCGCTAGGTTCGCCTGCGACCCAGAATGGGGCTGCACGTTGGCGTAGCCCGCCCCATAAAGCTCGCAGGCTCGGTCTAACGCAAGCTGTTCAACTTCATCAATGATTTTTGCCCCACCATGAAAGCGATTGCCCACATACCCTTCAACCGTTTTATTGGTAATTTTCGCCCCCAAAGCATCCATCACCGCTTGGCTGACGATGTTTTCAGATGCGATTAATTCGATCTGATCAATTTGCCTTTTGGCTTCACGCTGCAAAATGTCGGCCACGGCCGGGTCAGACTGCTGAATCGGTTGGTTAAAGAATAGAGAGTCCATGATAAAGGTGTCCTGTTATTCCCACTGGATTTTATAAAGCGTGGTGCGTGGCCCGTATAAAAATCACGCGTCACGCATCACGTTTTTAATAATAAAATGATAGGGGTGGATAGTATGCCAACTAAGAAATGATGCAAGGGTAAACTGAACGAAGTACACTCATCCTATGCGTCGTTTTATCGAATCATTATCACTCACTCTGGGCGGGCTACTGGTCGGATGGATCTTGCTAGAGATCATTTTGCGGCTAGGGGCGGCCGCGTTTCCTTTCACGATCACCGCCCCCATGCGGGATGTGAACCGACATCCATTTACGAGCGAAAAAATCTTGCCGGAACAAATTTGGGTCGATGATGATAGCTATCAGCTCATCACCCCACCAGGCATCGATAACGAACTTCAATACCCAGATCCGCGCATCAGTTTACGCGTATCGACTAAAAATTGGCTTGATCCCGGCTCACAAGTTGGCTTTCGAGTTCCTAGTGTCGAGTGGGAACCAACTTGGCCGGTAGATGTCGTTGTTGTTGGGGATTCGTTTAGTTTTTGCTACGTTGAATATGAGGACTGTTGGGTCGATCTCTTAGCAACTCAACACGGTTACAGCATGGTCAACTTAGGCTTAGTTGCAACCGGGTCGATCAGCCATCAAAACGTGCTAAATACTTTTGGCCTGCCCCATTCCCCCAAGCTGGTGATTTGGCAGTGGTACGGCAATGATTTTAATGACGATTACGGGTTTACAACCCAGTACGGTGAAGGTGCGATTGAAGTTAAAGGTGGGGATGAAAAGCCACCCGGCCGACTACGGCGCAATTCGGCCGTTGCCAGCATCATCCACGCCATCGCCCAATCCCGCCAAGGATCACAGCAATACAGCCGTTTTCGCGATCCTTATTTCGCCCCGATTGGTGAGGAAACAATTTGGTTTGGCCGATCTTATATGCGCGAGGCGTTTAGCTTAAATGAAACGAAAAACCGGGAAGGGGTTGATTTAAGTCAGCAGGCGATTTTGGATGTACAGGCGAGGCTACAGGCTGAAGGGATCGACCTAATGATCGTTTTGATGCCGACAAAAGAAGAGGTTTATCAAACATGGACGGCCGAACAGTTGGGGCAAGACGTGCTAGCAGAGATCAGCGAAGGGCGTTTAGAAATGATGCGATTTTGCGAAGCCAACGAGTTAAGCTGTATCGATATGACCGGCACTTTAACTGACCATGCCAACGTAGGCGAACTTGTCTATCATGCGCAGGACACCCATTTAAATACGGCCGGGAACCGGGTTGTCGCGAACAAGCTTGCACCAGAGCTGGAGATCATCTTAGGCAAATAGGTTCTTCAATCAACACCTTCGCCTAAAGCAAAGGCTTGAATTAAAAATAACTTCAAGCGTGATGCATTTGTAGGGGTTTTACCGTTTGCATGTTTTTTACAGGCTAATAAACAAGGTAGAAGTGAAAGGGAAAATTGGCGAAGGTATCGTCAATTAGAGCAATTTTATTGTTCCAAGTATTCAAGCAGTTTCCGAAAATCAGAGGGCGACATTTCCAACCCCTCTTCGCGTCGATTCCGCTCGGCGAGCCAAACATGCCCATTATCACCAACCAAAAGGCGGCTAGGGATCGATGGAGAAAGTGTAGGCGGCCGCATCATCGGAATTTTTGAAGTTTGGCTCTCTTCCAATGTTTCAACCATCGATATCTCACTCCAACTGGAAATCGTTGTAAAATTACGCTGCTGATAGGGTCGCACATAACAAAACAAAATAAGCTCGTTTCCGCCCGATTTCAGACTCATCGATAAACAAAACCAACTTTTAGGAATCTGTCGCTCACGGCCCGATTTAACAAAACGCCCCATCCGGAAATACCAGCGAATCACCTGCCAATCTTCTTGATGGGTCAAAACCTCTTTGATTTCTTCCTGAAGGGCATAGGTCATTGTTTTGGCTTGGGGATCTACAGTTAGCACGTGTCCACTGGGAAATATCCGCTTTAAAAAGGGATCGATTAACCACAGCACAAAGGCTGACCCAAAAAGCGCGCATAACCCTGCGATAAGCAAATAATCGCTAGACCGCCCGCCAAATACACTTGGCATCGTCAAATAAAAAAATCGATAGCTGACAACAATAAGCACCAGCAATATGAATGGGATTATGAGGCTCAGCCTCTGATGATCTTGGTTTAAATTAAACGCCTTTTTCTCCATACACAAATTGTACTGACAGCCAGCGATCGAGCAACTTAAACCGGTTGGCCCTTATTTACTGGGCAAATAACTCGCTCTGCGTATCACGCTTCAACATAAACGCTGGGCCGAACCCTGGCTACTGCTGAAGAATTGTCAGAGGGGTATGGACATTTTTAGTCGTCTAACGGAAAAAGAGCTATTCGCCCAAAGGCATTGGCATCGGGCAACTTGTAGGTAAAGATGCGGGGAAAACACGGTCTCGTGCCCGGGCAGCCAGATCTAAAGGGATATATCCCCACTCATAGCGGGTACGCCATTGGTCTGAATTCTGAGGATAAGGGGTATTCGGCACCGAAGGGACAATAATATTGCAATTGGGGCAAATATCAGCCTTGGCTCGATTCATGTTTTCGGCCGCCCGCCACAGCTGCATATCATGAGCAACCAAAATGGCAGAGCTTTTCCCAAATTGAGCCATACGCTCTAAAGCACAGACTGAAATATCACCTGAATGTAGATCAACCGCATCATCATGAAAGTCGATGCGATACAAGGTTGATGCCCCGGCCGTACATTGACGTTCCGATTGGTCGCATTGGGCCACCCAAACCCCCTCTTGAGCAAAAATTGTTGTGACATGGGGGAACTTCTCTAACGTGTAGGCAAGCAGTGCTTCATTGGCGGCACCGGGCGCCATTGAACCATCTGCGTTTCGCTCAAATCCATACCCCATAATAATTGCGGTATCAGCCTCAGCGGGGTCTCCCGTCGGTACAGCCCGCAGAAGCGGTGCAGGAAAAAAGAAAACGGCCGTGACCACAACAAAGCTCGTCAGAAATAAAAACAGAAGGAATTTCAGAAGTTTATTCTCAATCAACGGATCTAACTCATGAGCAAACAGCTCCTGCCTAGGGGAAATTTTTCTCGAACTAATCATTTGAATGATCAACCTGCATAGGGCTCTTTCGATACTTCTTTGGTGTAAAGTCAAGTTGCTGTAAGACCATCTGGGTTAAAAGATGGGATAGCCTCAATCCCCCTCATTTCCTGCAAACACTGTAATAGTTTACCAACATTCTAAAAATTATGATGGGCTATTGGTCCTGGTACAAGCGATTAGAACTAGCATTTTGAAAGAATTGCTGTAAGTAAGCCTCTCTACAATAAGGTGTAGAAACAACCTCCTTTTTTCTCTTTGCAACAAAAAAAGGCACCCGAAAATGGGTGCCTTTTTTGTTTTCAGGCTTCTTTATTCCACGTTCAAATCGGCAAGATGAGGATCATCAGGCCAAAATATTGGGAATTGAGCCACCAGCTTCCTTTTGAAACTGCTTCGTGTACAGGTTGTAGTAATGGCCCTTTTGCCGAATCAGTTCAGCGTGCGAGCCAATCTCATCAATCCGTCCATCTTTCAATACAATAATCCGATCTGCCCGTTTGATGGTAGACAAACGGTGGGCGATCACGAAGCTGGTCCGGCCGGACATAATGTGGTCCATCGCCTTTTGGATCAACGCTTCAGTCAAGGTGTCTACAGAGCTTGTCGCCTCATCCATAATAAAGATGTCTGGCTGAGCCAAAATCGCCCTAGCAAGGCTAAGCAGCTGCTTTTGCCCAACTGAAAGCAACACACCACCTTCACCAACTTCAGTCGAATACCCATCGTCTAGCAGCGTGATGAAATCATGTGCCCCGGCCATACGCGCTGCAGCGACTGTTTCTTCATCAGTGGCATCTAAACGACCATATCGAATGTTTTCAAGCACCGTGCCTGAAAACAGATGGGGCGTTTGCAACACCATCCCGATACGAGAGTGAATGGAGTCCAGCGTTAAGTCTTGATAATCGGTGCCGTTGATACGGATTTGACCCGATACCGGTTCGTAAAAGCGACACAGTAAGTTAACGACGGTCGATTTACCCGCTCCGGTTGGGCCAACAAGCGCGATTGTCTCGCCAGGTTCAACGGTCAAGCTGAAGTCCTGCAAAACCGGCTTGTCTTTTTCATACCGGAAATCAACGTGGTCAAACTCGATGACGCCCCGAATGTGTTCAACCTTTTGAGCGTTCGGCCGGTTAACGATATCCGCCTCTTCATCGATTAGCGAAAAGATACGCTCGGCCGAAGCGACCGCCTGCTGCATTGAAGCGAACACGCGAGCCATTTCTTGTACCGGCCACAACATAAAGGTGATGTATGAAATGAACGCCTGAATGGTCCCGATCGTGATCCAGCCTTGGTTATACTGAAAACCACCGTACCAAACCACGGCCGCAACACCTAGCGCGGTCAACATCTGAACCGATGGCAAGAACAAGGCTGAAAGCCAAGCGGCCCGAAAGCCAGCATTAAACATTTCTGTCGTCAGCTCTTGAAATTCTTCCAAGTTCTTCTCTTCACGTCGCAGCGATTTAACCACCCGCACACCGTTGATGCTCTCACTATAAGAGCCGGTGATTTTCGAGTTGGTGCGGCGTACAACCCGGTACTCGCTAATAATTAGCTTTTGGAACTGGATCGCAACCACAACCAAAATCGGTATCAGGGCCAGCACGATCAGCGCCAGCTGCCAGTTGATGATAAACATGAAGACAACAGCGGCCGTAATGCCGGTAATACCCCACGTAATATCTAAAAATCCCCACGAAACCAGTTCACCCACCCGGGTCACGTCAGACGTCATCCGAGACATCAGCCAACCAAGCGGGGTACGATCATAGTAGGTAAACGACAGCTCTTGAAGTTTCGCGAACATCGATTTACGCAGATCGTATTGGGTCCAATGGCTAATCATTGCGGCGCTAATAATAAATCCCGCCACAAAAGCGGCCAGTAGCACCGTAATACCGAAATATTGAAACGCAAGCGAACGCACAGCTTCTAGATCTCGGGGAACAATCCCCTCATCGATAATGCGCTTGCTTAAAAACGTTTGATAATTTTCGATGATGGCGACCGCCACCACAGAGAACAAAAACGTCACCATGAGGGGCCAATGGTTTAACGACAATTTAGCCGTGCGCCATAATGTATTGGGGTCTACCGCCCCTGTAAATTCATCTTCTTCAAAATGTTCTTCAGACATTTGTTTGCTCCTGAGAGAAATATCTCTCGGAAATTGAGTTCACGTATTTCACAAACTCTAGAGTTCGTTTCATATCAACTGGATCGGCCGGTTTAACAGCCAGAACCGCACTACTTGCTCGATCCGAGATGACCTGATTGAGGAGTCCGTTCCATTCAGGATCAAGGGTTTCTTTTGCCCATGCGAGACTGGCCCGTTTTGAATGGACTCGACCCGACTGAAGTGTGTGCAACGTGCGGCAATAAAATCCAGTAATAAATTGCTGATAGAAACAGCTTGAGTCTACGCCGCGCTCGAGGATATCTGCCCCCCAGCTCGTCATAATCTCATGGACATCTGCCTTCATCTGATCAACGGGAACGGGGTCCATAAGCGTTTTAAAGTCTGGACCGGCCAATGGAATTGCATATTCATACAAGCACCAGCGGACAACTAACGTATTGCAATGTGTATCGCGCGTCATCTCACGCGCCCCGTTATCAAGATAAAGTAATTTATAATCAACTGCAGAAAAATCTTGAAGCACCTCAATCGGGTAATAAGACCCTTCAAGGTGTTCGGCCCAAAAAATGTCGGGTCTTCGGTCGAAAATCTGACGATTAAATTCTCGAAGCTCCTCAAGCAGAGGGCCATCAATATCCTGCTTCAGCACACCGATAAAATCGACATCACTGTGCTCGTCCATATCACCAACTGCGGCCGATCCTTGTAGATAGAGACCGATCAAATTGTCGCCCAATATCTCTTTGTGACCGGCCGTAAAGTCGGCCAACAGGGCGTTTAAATCTTTAAATTTTGTTGGATGGGTCATTTAATTGGCTCCTTGGACGGCGGCCGGTTTATCTGCCACCGTCCAAAGAGGTATTCAGGGTCTACGCCCCATTAATCGCCAGTTACTTTTGCATCAAGCGTATCGAGTTCTTGCTGCAGATCGTCTTCGATCTTGGCCTGCAAGTTGTAAACCTGCTGATAAATACCATCTTGGTTTACCAGTTCTTCGTGGGTACCCCGTTGCACAATCCGGCCGTCGTCTAGCACCAAAATCAAATCAGCGATCATCACACTTTGGATCCGATGCGCAATGATAAACGTCGTCCGATTCGCCATTAGGTTGTTTAACGCTTCACGGATCTCAGATTCTGTTTCGGTGTCAACCGAGCTTGTGGCGTCGTCTAAAATCAAGATAGACGGGTTACGCAGCAGCGTACGGGCGAGCGTGACCCGCTGTTTCTGTCCACCAGAAAGGGTCACACCTCGTTCACCAACCTTGGTTTCGTACCCACGTGGGAAGCTGAGAATCACATCGTGTACGGCCGCTGCTTTGGCTGCCGCAAACACCTCTTCATCGGTAACCGCGTGACTGGCACCGTACATGATGTTGTCTTTGATGGAGCCCGAGAACAAGAACGGTTCTTGCATCACAATACCGATCTGCTTGCGCAAATATTCTCGTTGGTAGTTCTGCAGCGGAACATCGTCAATCGTGATCAAGCCGTCATCGTAGCTGTAAAAGCGATCAAGTAGGTTAACCAAGGTCGTTTTACCCGACCCGGTGGCACCCAATAGAGCGACCACTTGACCAGCATCGGCCTCGAATGAGACGTTGTGCAAAACGGGCAGCTGTTCGTTTGGCTTTAACGATTTATCCGCTTTCTGCCGTGCCATCGCGCCGACGGTGTTTGCTTTGTCAACCGCATCGGCCGAAAGTGAGCTTTCATAGCCAAAGCTGACGTTATCAAACTTGATCGATCCGCGGATTTTGCCGTCTGGCTGGTGGTCACCCTGCAACAGAGGTTCACGATCTTGGGCGATAATGTCTTGGACACGGCCGAAGCTGACCACAGCCGTTGACATTTGGGTCACCAAACGGCCGATGTTTCGGATGGGCCAAATGATTAACAAAATCATTTGAGCAAATGCCAAATATGTTCCCACGCTAATATCACCAGCGATCGCCATACGAGCGCCCAGATAAAAACCAAAGATCATTTGGGCACCGCAGATGATGTCTGTTACCGGCCAAAATGTACCGTGCAACAATCCGAACTTAATACCCACATTGAACTTAGCCGTATTCTCTGTTTCAAAACGGTCAGTTTCATACGACTGACGAGCGAACGCTTTCACCACTCGCACACCAGACACATGCTCTTGAAACCGATTTGAAAGCCGTGATTCTTGCTCTTGAAAGATTTCAAACGCTTTGCCCACTTCCTTGAAAAAGAAGATAGACATCACAATCACGATCGGTACAGCGATGGTCGACATAAATGCCAAATAGGGGCTTAGCAGATAAATACCGGTGAAGTTAATGACAAACAGGAACAAGATTCGGCCGATTCCAATCGCTTGCTCCGCATAAAACATGCGGATCGAATCGACGTCTGAGGTCACCCGAGAAATCAATTCACCTGTCTGAGTTTGGTCGTGATAGGTGAATGACAGGCGCTGCAAATGATCATACAGATAGTCGCGCACTTTTCGGGCCAAGGTTTCGGCCGTCCAAGCGGCCCAACGACCGCTCCAATAGGTGAACAACCCCTGCACAACGGCCATCAGCACAAACGCGGCCGACAGCCACGGCAAAATATCAAGGATGTCATTGTTACGAACAATGGCGTTCAAACGCTCGGCCGGCAAGAGAGATCCTTCACGGATCGGCTGCTGTTCGAGCACATTATCAACAAAAAATGCCAACAAAAAGTAAACACCGGTACGCGCAAAAGTAGCCACGGCAACGGCTGCGACTGCGGCAAAATAAATACGTTTGTACCCAGACATAAGCTGCCAAACCCCTTTTATTTTGGATACATGTGCAATTTTCTTTAGATCAAATTCTTTTACGGACAAGGGATTCACCTCTTAAAAATTTCGAAAAGTGCCAGCTAAACTGGTCTTACAAGCCTGACTATCGTCTCAGCCTGCATACAACAACAAAAAAGCCACCCGGGTCGGGGACCCACGTGGCTTGGTGGCATAAATTGGAAAAAAAAAAGACCACGGGGCGTTTGCGCCGTGGTCTTTAAAAAAGATTAGTTGAGAGTTCGTGTCAGGCGGGTTGACCCTCAAAAATTAGACCACAGGCGCGGAAAGAGCGTAGTTTTGCTACGGCTGCTGGGGGAAGAGTGATTGAGTAGAAAGTTGTCATCTTGTTTTCCGCGTGTCTCCTTAAAAAATTTTGGGCCGTTTTTGGTTATTTCACGTCCAATAGAAGCGAATATAACAGGGATTAAAAAATGAGTCAACCCTTAATTTGAACCAATGTTTTGTTATTTTTGGTGAAATAGTCACACAATCCGCAATTAAACAAGTTTGGTGCGTATCTGGTTTAGACGGGAAAAAGCCCCATTTTTCATTAGGAATCAAATAGGAAGTCACTAATTTCTTGGGGATTCTTTTTTCCCTTTGCTAACATCCGCATATGACTAAAAAACAATGCACTTTCCCGCTTTTTCTCGTTCTCGTTCTATTTTTCGCTGCCTGTTCGGGCGACCCCGTAACCAACTCTGAAGGGGACGATGCGGTCGTTATTCTTGGCGAGTCTTCTGACTCTAGCGTCGGCCTAGAAGGGGTTTCAGAATTGCAAATTGTGATTCCGGCCAATGATTTAGGCGTGGGTACACCCCGTATTCCATTCATCATTATGGATGGGGGCCAAATGGTAAACGACGTGGAAGCTGCATTTTTGACCGTTTTTGACCTAAGCCAAGATCCACCCGCTGTGGCTTGGGAAGGGGCGGCTACAAACTATTCTGATTACAAAGTGCCCTATTGGGTCTTTTACCCAACTGTCGAAACGGTCGGGAATTATGGTGTTCGCGCAGATCTGCTGCAATCGAACGGAAACTCGACACAGGCTCAATTTGCTGTAGCGATTCAAGAAGATGCGATCGCACCGAATGTGGGTGACGCAGGGTTCCCCAGCGTGAGTCGCACAGGGACAGGCGATGTTTTAAAAGAGATTTCATCTGATCAAACCCCTGATGAGAGCTTGTACCAAATCACATTGGAAGAGGCTTTAAGCAACGGCCGGGCGACGGTCATCTCATTTAGCACCCCGGCTTATTGCCAAACAGCGATCTGCGCCCCCGTGCTTGAATCGGTCAAGAATGTCAAAGACGCCCGCGATGGGGACATCGACTTTGTACATGTTGAAATTTTTGGGGACTTTGAAACTTTTGAACCGGCCGAGGCGGTAACTGAATGGCAGCTGCAGAGCGAACCTTGGACTTACGTTTTAGACGATGCCGGTATCGTGACGGCCCGCTTTGCTGGCCCCGTTTCTCCCAGCGAACTTCAGGCGGC
>JAHDEB010000052.1:5058-9356 GCA_020629055.1 Chloroflexota bacterium | reverse complement strand
TAGTCGGCCGGGACCGAAGCCTGTTGTACAAAATAGTTTTTGTACACCCACTTCAAACCAACCAGCCCGACGCCTAAAATAATCAAAAAAGCCCCCAACCATTGCATCGGCAGCAACCACTCCCCTAAAAACAGGACAGACCAAGTAATGGCAAGCAAGGTTTCAGTTGGGGTCAACAACGCGATTTCACCTGAGCCCAAAATCGCCACCCCCCGGTAGGAAAAGAATCGGCCGATCCAGCTAGAAAACAGAGCAAGCACAATAACGGCAACCCAGCTCCAAAAGCTGGGGATAGCGAAGCTGACGCCGCCAGAATTCGACCCTGTCACGATCCAAACCGTCGTTAGCAAAATCGCCGTGGTGCAGACCACCAGGGTCGCCACAGCCCACGTGTTATAGTCGCTTAGATACCACTGGAGTGAAATCATGTGAAGGGCAAACAAAAGCGCCCCGACAATCACAAACAACACACCCTGAGACGCCATTTCACCAGAAGGACCAACCAACAACCAGATGCCTGTTACACCTAAAAGCAAGCGAATCCCCTGAATAAGGGTAAATTTTTCACCGAAAATGGTCAAAAGAAAGATCACCATCACGATGTAACAACCGATGCCTAAAACAGAGACAAATGAAGCGGGCATGAGGTCAAGGCTATTAAAATAGAAATAAATCGCCGAACCGTTGAGCAAGCCGGATAAAATGCCGATTAAAATCCCTCGGCGGTCCATTGGTCGCTCCCCATCGGTCGCTTTGGCCAAATTGGTCACCCCGATCGTCAGTAAAAAGAGGATCGCTCCGGCCGAGAAACGATAGGCCAGCAATGTGTTCGGCTCCATCCCATCTAAAAATGCCCGCCGGGCGATAGGAGAATTAACCGAGAACATAAAGTAGCTGGTAAAAGCGAATAAAAAACCTTGACGTCTATTCATTTCCAAAGCGTAACAGACTAACGTTTGAGGTCGAGGATCGATGACAGTTTCTTATACAGATTGGGTTCAGTTTGGGCTATAATTTCTAGCCTCACCCCATCACCACAGCTATTTGGAAGCACTATTTAAACCGAGAAGGTCTAACGAAAAGCTTGATCATGCAAAATTCAAACCGAGGCAAACGAACATCACTCGCTGCATTTTTCTCCATCTTTTCGTTGGGGCTGGTCGCCATTCGGCCGCTGTTTGCCTCTGGCCATCAACTGGCGTGCAGCGACGATGTCTCTTTTCATATTTTGCGCCTTGCGCAGTACGACCATCTGTTTCGCCAAGGGGTATTTTTTAGCCGATGGGCGCCCGACATGGCCCAAGGTTACGGCTATCCGCTTTTTAATTTTTATGCCCCGCTTTCCTACTATTTTGCCGAGTTTTTTAGCCTGCTTGTCGGTGGAGACCTAAATTTAGGTTTACGGCTGACGTTCGCCTTTGGTGTCATTGCCGGTGGATTTACTTTATATTTGTTGGCCCGGGACCACTTTAGCCCGACTGCGGCGGTTGTGGGTGCGGCCGCCTACATGTATGCCCCGTATCAAGGGCTCGACATCTATCATCGGGGAAATTTGGCAGAATCGTTTGCTTGGTGGCTGATGCCACTTAGCCTATGGTGCATGGGGCGTTTGGTCCGGTCGGCCGACTGGCGCTGGGTTCCCCCAACCGCGCTCACGTTTGCGGCCGTCATCTTAAGTCATAACGCCTTTGCACTGCTCTTTAGCCCGCTATTGGCCCTTTACGGACTGTGGCTCATCATTACCCAACAAAAAGAACAGAACCGATGGGGGCAACTTGTCCCCATTATCTCATCACTCATTTTGGGCTTGGCGCTGGCGATGTTTTTCTGGCTGCCGGCCCTTGTCGAACGAGAGTTTGTACACACTGAACGCCTTTTGGTCCCCCCCACGTTTGTTTATTGGGGCAACTTTCTCACGTTGTGGGAACTGCTTGCATCCCCTCGCACCATTCGGCCCGATCTAATTAATCCGTCTATCCCCAGATCATTGGGCTGGCCCCAAGTGATGCTCGGGCTCATCGCAACGGCCGTTTTAGGGCTATCCCGTTTCACAAGGCAACAAAAGTCTGTCACCTTCTTTTTCCTAGGTGGGTCGCTTTTTACCATCTTCCTGATGTTAGAGCCTTCATTTCTGATTTGGGACACTGTCCCATTGCTGGAATTTGTTCAGTTCCCGTGGCGGTTCTTGGGCATTGTGGCGCTGACCCTAGCGATGCTCTGTGCGGCCGGTACCGATGTGCTTTTGGGAAGCAGGCAAACAATCCCAGTAAACCAGGCGACCCCAACAAAAAACAGAACTTGGGTGGCGCTTCTTATCATCCCGATTATCGTTTTATCTGTCCTTTATTGGTTTGACCCACGCTACTGCCCTGGCAATGCGGAGCCAACTGTGGCCGATATTTTAGACAATGAAACATCAACAAAAACGATTGGAACCACGGCCAAAGGGGAATATATTCCACTGACCTCGGATCGCTTTCCAGCGGAGCCGTATCAACGGCCATTCACCGCCCCTGAAGGGGTTGAGCTAAGCGACATCGATCGGCAGCCGCTCTCATTTTCGGCCGTTTCCCGATCAGATACCCCGTACGAATTAACCGTCAACGCCTTCTATTTTCCGGGGTGGCAAGGCACCCTCAATGGGGAAGATGCCCCCCTTCTACCGTCGGATGAAGTCGGGCTAATTACGCTAAACGTACCGGCGGGGGAGCAACGGGTCGATGTGCAGTTTAGAGAAACACCCCTGCGCAAAGGGGCCAATGTCGTGTCGATCTTGACCCTCATCGGGCTGATTGGCATTATGATGATCGCACCCAAGCGCAACAGAACAGATCGGATGATAGAGCCGCTGACTTCAAACTCTCTAATTAGCCCATATGGCCCGATCGCCATTCTTGGCTTAGGGCTCTTTTTACTCGCTGGATGGGGTCTACCGCGCAGCAAATCGTTTCTGTTTCGGCCGGAATATCCTGAACCGTTTACCCCGCAGGCTCAATTTCAGGGGGGGATTAGTTTGGCCAACTATCAAATCGAAAAACGGGCGATGAGTACCCACAAAACAATCGATCTTTGGGTAGATTTAAAATCAACGGCCGGTACAAAATCCGACTATTTGACAGCTGTACGGCTAATCGGGCCGACGGGTAAAAACTGGCTCTTGGTAGATGCGTTGCACCCACGCACATTTAATGACTATTACGAAAGTCGCTTATGGCGGCCGGATCAGTTTGCTCGGGACTTGCTGATCGTCGACCCGATTCCAGGCACCCCACCGGGAACCTACACGCTCGAGCTGATCGTTTTTGACAAATATTCTTTGCAAGCAGACCCAACAACAACGGGCGCTCTCAGCTTCAATTTAGGAACCATCGAGCTGCACAGGCCGCTGATCGCAAGCGAACCGGTTGAACCCCAATATGAAATCGATGTAGGGTTTCATGAATTACGCTTGATAGGATATGGGCTAGATCGAGTGGAAGCCCGAAGCGGAGATCCGTTTACGGTCACCCAATTTTGGCGGGCTGAAACTGATCCGACTGAGAATTTAAGCAGCCAGTGGAACCTGATTCTAGATGGTGAAACCGCTTTTTCGATTGAGTTAGAGCCGAGCCGACACGATTGGGAGACGACTGAATGGCGCAAGGGTGACGTCTGGCGCGGCCAGCATTCATTCTCGTTGCCAGCAGGCTTAGAGTCGGGCGAGTACAAATGGGAGCTATGCGTCAAGTCGATTTGCCATGAAACGGGTAGCTTAAGTGTGAGCGCGCCTGACCGTGAGGTCAACCGGCCGGAGATGGGGATCGAGCTGTCGACAGACGATGCGATTTTGGGCGATTTCGGCCGTCTGGCTGGGGCAAATCTCGATCCGAACAACTTATCAGAAGTCACCCTATTTTGGCACCCCGCGGCCGAAGCACGGATTAGCTATCAGGTTTTTGTGCATCTGTTACGGGCGGATGGCACATTGGTGGCTCAGTCAGACGGGGAACCGGCCCAGTGGTCACGCCCGACTACCAGTTGGGTCGCGGATGAATATATTCGGGACACCCACATCTTAGGCATGACGGACCCGTTGCCCTCTGGCGACTACCGTTTGATTACCGGACTGTATGAAGTGGGGTCTGGCTATAGGTTACGAACGGCCGATGGGCAAGATTATCTGTTGATTTCAGAGTTTGTAGTGCCTTAGGGCTAATTGCCGAGGGCAGACATGTTTGAACTGGTAGGGATGAAAGAGGTCGGTGTGGGCCTTGTCTACTCTAAATCAAGTTTCGGCCGACCTCTTACATCCTGTGGCT
>JAHDEB010000052.1:3407-4958 GCA_020629055.1 Chloroflexota bacterium | reverse complement strand
GTGGGCCTTGTCTACTCTAAATCAAGTTTCGGCCGACCTCTTACATCCTGTGGCTTACGGAATGTTTGCCATTCCATGGTTGTAAGGGGCGGTTGGCTTGTTGCTGCCTAAACTGTTACGGGGTTTCCCGCCCCTTTCAACCCTACAGAGATTTCAAATTGGCCTAAATGGTTTCTTGGGGCTAATGTCCAAGGGCAGACATGTTTGAACTGGTAGGGATGAAAGAGGTCGGTGTGGGCCTTGTCTACTCTAAATCAAGTTTCGGCCGACCTCTTACATCCTGTGGCTATCAACAATTTTGTGATATTGGGGGCGAAGGGCCCTGAGCCTGTCGATGGACCGCTTTGCAAAGCTCACCACCCGGCCATTCAGCCTTCAGCACCAGACCCGCCAATAGACTTGACCAGTCTGGCGACTGGCCCAGTCTTTAGCAAATATTTACGACCCATCTAAAAGGGATCAAGCAACTGGAACCCGGCGTAGGGGCAAACGACGGCCGACAAACACTCGGTTGAATCGCAGTGCGAACCAATCCCCAGAAATAGCGAGGCCGGAAAGGATAAACAGCGCACCGATCATTTGCCCTTGAGACAATGTTTCACCCAGAAACATGATCGACCAGACGATGGCTAGTAGGGTCTCCATCGGGCTGAGAAGGGCGTATTCGCCGCTGCCCATCTGTTTAATCGCAATCATCATCGCAAAGCGTGCGGCGATGCTCACCACGATCGCTTGAACGATAATCGTGATCCAACCTGCGGCCGAAGATACTTGGATTTGACCGCCGTCAAACAGCAGCCAAAAGGTAGCGATGACGGCCGCAACCCCCCAAATGCTAATTTCAGACACGGCGCTCGTGTTGTAGTCACCCAAATACTTTTGAATGAAGACAAGGTAGACGCCGTAAATAAATGACGCAAAGGCGACCAAACCGGCCCCAGCAAGGCTGATGTCACCCCCCGACGGGCCGATCAAAAAGTAAAGCCCCATCAAGCCTAAAATCAAGCGCAAAAATGAATGCGGGGTTAGCCCGTTGCTGATAAATGAGCCGATGACCAAGGCGGTGACGCTGTACACGGCCGCGCCGATCATAGCGGCCATCGATGCGTCGAGCTGCATGACGCCGTAGTAGTACGATACGGCCGAAACGCCGTTCATGATACCGCCGACAAGTGAGAGGAAAAACCCCGGCCGGTTCATAGCTTGCTGGCCGTCTTTGGCTTTGGCCAACCCAGAAAACCGCATAATAACGGAGAAAACAAGCCCAGCGGTCAAAAACCGGAGCAGCAAAAGGGTAACAGGAGACATCCCTTCGAGCATAATGGCGCGAGAGAGTGGGGTATTTAAACTATAAGCGGCGACTGAAAACAGTCCAAGCATTAAACCATTTTTGTTCATGATTTTGTCCTTCTTCTTGGTGTTTGGTTTTATTTTTTGCACGCACAAACAGACGGCTGATCAACAGATCCGCATCGATTGCAAAGGCGTTGCAAGATTTTTTCTTTTAGATTTTGAGTGTGATGTTCGGCGGCTAACCCGAATTTTAAGCTA
>JAHDEB010000052.1:0-3307 GCA_020629055.1 Chloroflexota bacterium | reverse complement strand
GGGGAGTTTAGCAATTCAAAATGGTTTTTTTGGGGAAATTGTGTGTCACAGTCGTGTCAGATTTTCGGCAGGTGTGACAAAGTTGTGTCAAAAATCGGTGAGTAGGAAGTTGGTCAGGTGTGGCATCCCGTAGGGGGGGATGACATCTGTCGGTTCAATTTACGTTTAAGCGCGAATCTGGATGCAGATGTCCCGCCCGTCGCCGCGGATTTACCCCGTTTGACGAAAAACCCGAGCATGCCGGGGCGCACATTTCCATATACGCCGTGCGTTTAGTTTATAATCGCCGAGGAATGTGTGCCCACTACACCGATTGGGACACGATAGGCAAGAAAAAAGCCGGGTGTTTTTCACACCCAGCCGAAATTAGTTTAGTTGTAAGTATATTGTTGGCCAAGGCAAAAATAGCCAGTCATGATAAATTGATCTAAAAAAATCGAGTCACCTACGGAAGCACAATCACATGCGTCTCACCCGGCCCATGTACTCCGATTGACAACGTCATCTCGATGTCACCGGTCCGACTCGGCCCCGCAATAAAAATCAAATTACTCGAATCCGGCACCCGCTTACCCTGATCGGCCATAAACGCCCCCATCGACGGGTAAATGTCTTCGCGCCGTAACAGCGCGATATGCACCGGCGGTGCTAACGACGCCAACCGGCCGCGCTCTTCCCCGCTAAACAGTGCGATCGCACCCACATCGGCCAATGCGCCATGCGAGCCGGTCAACCCGACAAATACATCATCAATTTCAGCCAGCTGAGACTTACGCTCAGCATCTACCGACGACAGTTGACTATCGGAAATTTCTATTCCTGATTCATTTAACACCTCACGCAGATTGTCTAAACCCAGATTCTCATTGTCCCATGCGATGATCCGTTTTGTCTTGTGCTTTTCTAAAATCGAGAGGATCGTATCAGCCGTCTCTTCGACATCGTCTAAGACATGGACATGGCCGGTTAGGTTAGTCAGTTCTGTCTTGAACTGCTCGACCAGCGCTTCTGTTGTTGCTTCAGCATCCCACGAATACCCAGTAAACGAGCCCGGGTGTGCGACTTCTGCCGCTGGTAAATGGGCTGACTGTAGTTTTTGCCGAATATTGTTTATGAAATCTTCTTGTTTCATGATCCACGCTCCTCTTTCCAACGCTGGCTAAATGATTTCTTGGCGAAAGTTGGGAAATCACGATGATCGGTCCAGGCTGATAGCGGACCAGGCAAGCGCTTTATCCAGCCATCTTTACCGATTATATTGGTCGCGATGCCACTCATCCGGCCGCCAAATTTAAACAGCCCCGGCCGCTGAGCCGCAAACGCATACATTTTTAAGCCGCCTGTTAGCCAAGCTGGATTATGCCCTTTTTCATTGACCTCTTCGCGCAGTTTTAAAAGCATACGTGGGATGTTAATCCGCACGGGGCAAACCTCTTCACAAGCACCGCACAAGCTGCTGGCGTTGGGCAGTTCGCTCCAAGGATCTACCCCATACAAACCAGGAGTTACCACCGCACCGACCGGCCCAGGATAAACGCTGCCGTAGGCATGCCCACCCACGCTCTGATAAACGGGACAGGCGTTTAAACAGGCACCACAGCGGATGCAATACAAAATTTCAGCCAATTCTCCACCTAGCAAATTTGACCGGCCGTTGTCGATAATCACCACATGGTACTCATCCGCCCCATCCGGTTCATGCGGCCGTCGTGGGCCAGTGACCAAGTTCGAATAAACGCTGATCTTTTGCCCCGTGGCACTACGGGCCAAAATCTGCAACATCACCCCTAAGTCTTCAACCGTTGGTACGATGCGCTCCATCCCCATCGTGACTACATGAATGGGTGGCGTCGTGGTACTCAACCGGCCGTTCCCCTCATTCATCACCAAAGTAATGCCACCTGTTTCAGCTACCGCGAAATTGCAGCCGGTAATCCCCATGTCGGCCGACATAAAATCGCGTCGCATTTGTCTACGCGCAAAATCTGTCATATTGGCCACGCTATCAATTTCCTCGTCCGTTGCCCCCAATTCTTTCTGAAAAAGCTCAGCCACACTCTCACGCGTTTGGTGAATGGCTGGGGCAATTAAATGGGATGGTTTTTCATCAGCGACCTGAATAATATATTCTCCAAGATCCGTCTCCACCACATGAATGCCCCGTTCTTCCATCTCCTCCCGTATCTCCAGCTCTTCGGAAACCATCGACTTCGACTTAACGACAGTTTTGACCTCTTTCTCGGCTGCCAGCTTTAAAATGTAGTCGTTGGCTTCTTCAGCATCGGCCGCAAAAAATACCGTCCCACCCATTTTTTCGACGTTTTCCACAAACTGGATCAGATATTTATCAAGATTGGCGATCGTGTGGGCTCGAATCTTACGCGCATGGTCACGCAACGCTTCCGCCTCTGGCAATGATCCGATGGCATTGTTTCGATTATTGCGTAATGCGGTTGTGGTTCGATCTAAGGCGGTTTGCAACGTATCGTTGCCCAAGGCATCTTCTACCCGCTCGTAAAAAGTGACATTTGATGTGCTCATAGCTATTTTTTCACCTTCAAAACTTCAGCGATATGTTTCGTTTTAACCCGGCTTTTCTTTTTATGTAGTCCGCCAGAGATATGCATAAGGCAGCTAACGTCCCCGCCTACCAGAATCTGCGCCCCGGTCTTCTCAATGTTTTCGATCTTAGTTTCAAGTATTTTCCCCGAGATTTCCCCCATTTTGACGGCGAATAAACCACCAAAACCACAGCACTCTTCCCGTCCTTCTAGATCACACATGCACCCTTCGGCCGCTGTGCCCAGCAGTTCAAGCGGCTGGGTTTTCAGCCCCAATCCACGCAAACCGTGACAGGACGCATGATAGGTCATCTTATCTCCATCACTATCGGCCGTGATACGATCCCCTACCTTTAATACATCCACCAAAAAGCTGGTGAACTCATACGTCCGTGCCGCCAAATCCTGAGCCTTCTTCAGATAGATCGGATCATCTTTCAGAATTTCGGTGTTTCGATGAATGATCATATCGCCACAAGAACCGGAAGGAATCACAACCGGCGCATCGCTTTTAGACAGCAAATCAATCGTATAACGGGCCATCAAACGGGCTTCATCGGTAAAACCACCGTTGAACGCCGGTTGACCACAGCACGTTTGCGCCTGCTGAAACTCGACTTCTATTCCTAGGTCTTCCAGAATTTCAACCACTGAAAAACCGACATCCGGGTAAAACTGGTCAACCAAACAGGTCACAAAAAGTTGAACTTTTTTTATTTCTGCCATCTTTGTCTCTTTCCTATTTA
>JAHDEB010000298.1:1895-5565 GCA_020629055.1 Chloroflexota bacterium | reverse complement strand
TGGCCTCCAGCGGTTATCTACACCCCAGGTGCTGGCGTTATCGAAGCTGCTATGGGTGAAATGGCTGAAGAAGAAGCGATGATGGACAGTGACGTTACCCCTGGTGGCACACTGGTTATCGGTTCTACTCAAGTGCCTCGTCACTTGAACCCATCAGTTCAATCAGGTACAGCTACGGCCGTGCCAGGAACCCAGCTGTTTGCTAGCCCACTGCGCTACGACGAAAACTGGAACCCACAACCTTATTTGGCAGAAAGCTGGAGCATCGCGGATGATGGTCTGTCTGTTACCCTCAACCTTGTTGAAGGGGCTACCTTCCACGATGGTGAAGCGATTACGTCTGAAGACGTGAAGTTCTCTATTGAGACGGTAAAAGCGAATCATCCATTTAGCACGATGTACGGACCTGTCACCAGTGTTGATACACCAGATGACACAACGGTTGTGATCAATCTAGAGCATCCGCATCCTGCGATTTTGCTCGCGATGTCATCCGCCCTGTTGCCCGTCATTCCAGAACACATCTACAACGATGGGCAAGACATGAAAACGCATCCACGTAACAACGAAGATGTGATCGGGTCTGGACCATTCAAATTGGGTGAGTATGTTCCTGGTGAAAGCATCATCCTTGAAAAATACGAAGACTTCTTCATTGATGGTCGGCCGTATTTGGATCGGATTGTGATCAAGATTAATCCAGACAACAGCAGTTTGATTCTTGAGATGGAAAACGGTGACATCGACATGATGCCGTTTATGACCCAATCGCGTGACATTGTACGCATGACCGAAAATCCTGACATCAACATTACCGATCAAGGATATGCGGCCGTAGGTGCGATCAACTGGTTGGCGTTCAACCATCGTGACGAAATCCTGAGCAGCAAAGAAGTGCGTCAAGCGATCGCTTATGCAACTGATCGTGAGTTTATTACTCAGGCACTACACGGTGGCGTTTCGCAACCGCAATATGGACCAATCACTGCGAGCAGCCCGTTTGCTACCACCGACATCGAGCATTATGACCTTGATTTGGACAAAGCAAATGAATTGCTAGACGCAGCTGGTTATCCGGCCGATGGTGATGGAAACCGCTTCTCATTGACCGTTGACTTTATTCCAGGCCCAGCTGAGCAACAGCAAAATGTGGCTGAATACCTCAAGTCACAATTGGCTGAAGTTGGTATCGAAATCGAAGTACGCGCAGCTCCTGACTTCCCAACATGGGCTGGTCGGGTTAGTGGAAACGACTTTGACCTAACAATGGACGTTCTCTTCAACTGGGGTGACCCTGTTATCGGTGTCCATCGCTCGTACTTGAGCACCAACATTGTCGACGGCGTGATTTGGTCTAATACCCAAGCTTACGCTAATGAGCGAGTTGATGAGCTGTTAGACCTTGCTGGTAAAGCAACGGATGATGGTGAGCGTGCTGAGTTCTATCGTGAATTCCAAGAGATCGTGGCGGATGAACTTCCAGTTTACTGGATCAACTCATTGCCATACCACACCGCATCTTCATTGCGTGTTCAGAATGTTCCGATTTCGATCTGGGGCACCATGGCACCAATGGATGAGGTTTATTTAGATCAGTAAATAGTTATTAGTGATTGGTGGTTAGTGAATTGTCGCCAGTTGATATTTATATCGCTGGCGACCAACTTACTAACCACTAGTCGCTAACGCTAACTACTAATCACTCTCCCCCTATGTCCACTTTAAAAAGGCTTGGATGGCGGCTGCTGAACGCGGTTTTGCTTATCTTCGCAGTTCTCATTTTAAATTTTTTCTTGATACAAGCTGCACCCGGCGACCCGGCCGAGGTGATCGCTGGTGAGATGGGTGGCGCCACAGAGGAAATGCTGGCGTCTATCCGAGCGGCCTACGGACTTGATAAACCCCCTCTAACTCAATTTTATATTTACGTGGTGCGGGCTACACGTGGGGATCTAGGCATCTCGTTTTTCTATAATGCACCGGTTTCAGAGCTGATACTCACTCGAGTGTGGCCTACCTTGTTGCTGGTTGTTACAGCGTTGTTGATGGCTATCTTTGGCGGCACCTTTTTAGGGGTGATGACCGCACGAAAACCGGATGGATTTTTTAGCAATGTAGTGACCGTTCTTTCTCTGGTGGGGTATTCGCTGCCTGTTTTTTGGTCCGGGCTAATGATCGTTATTCTTTTCGCTAGCTGGATACCGATTTTCCCGGTTTCAGGCATGCGCGATATTTTGCTAGAGGGCAGCCGATGGGACCATGCGGTTGATGTTGCCTATCATTTAGTGCTTCCGGCCACGACGCTTGCCATCATCTATTTAGCCCAGTACAGCCGTTTGGCACGGGCCAGCATGTTAGAAGTACTTGAATCAGATTATATTCGCACGGCCCGTTCTAAAGGGTTAAGCGAATTGAGCGTTGTGGGTAAACATGGTTTGCGCAACGCCATTTTGCCGGTTGTAACCATTGCCGGTTTGCAGTTTGGATCACTTCTATCGGGCGCGATCTTGGTCGAAACGGTGTTTAACTGGCCTGGTTTGGGCACACTGGCGTTTGAGTCGATTTTGCGGCGAGATTTCCCAACGATTTTGGGCATTTTGCTTTTCTCTTCGATTATTGTGGTCGTGGCAAATATTTTAACAGACGTGGCGTACCAGTTTATCGATCCACGCATTACGATTGGGGACAATAGAAGTTAACGGCGAACAGACGATCAGCGACCGGTTACCATGTCGTTGAACGCTGTAAGCTGGTAGCTAAGAGCTAAAAAAATGGCAGATTTAACAGTTACAACGACTCATAACTTTAGCCCCGGCCGAGAAGCGTGGCGCATGTTTGTGCGGAATAAAGCGGCGGTTTTCGGGCTAATTTTATTTGTCTCGGTGCTTTTGTTCGCATTTGTCGGACCGTTTTTATACGACGTCGATCCATTTAAAATTGTGTGGCGGCCGTTAACCATACCTGGCACCGATACAGATCGTGTTCCGGTTGGTACAGATTATCTGGGTCGCGACATGCTGGCCGGTTTAATTGACGGGGCGGATTCTACACTGTATGTGGGGGCGACTGCGGCCGCGATTACCGTATTTATCGGCATTTTAGTCGGGGCGATGGCCGGTTATTATGGTGGCATGGTCGACAATATTCTGATGCGGGTCACGGAGTTTTTTCAGGTGCTGCCCCCTTTGTTATTTGCGATGGTGATTGTGGCATTGTTCTCCCCATCCTTACTGATTATTTCGCTTGCGATTGGGGTGGTCAGTTGGCCCGCCATGGCTCGTTTAACCCGGGCGGAGTTTTTAAAAATCAAGAATCTAGAATATGTCAAAGCGGAGCGGGCGATGGGGGCAAATGACACGCAGATTATTTGGAAAGTGATTTTGCCCAATGCTTTACCCCCCTTAATCGTCAATGCGACCTTGATCGTTGGCGTTGCCATTCTTTTTGAAGCCGGTTTGAGCTTTTTGGGATTAGGTGATCCGAATGTGATTACATGGGGGTCGATGATTGGTGGCCATCGCCAATATATTTTAGACGCGTGGTGGTCTGTTGCATTGCCTGGATTATTTATATTTGCCACGGTGCTCAGCATCAGTTTGATTGGGGATGGGCTGAATGTTGCGTTTAATCCTAAATTACGTGATCGATAGATGAGTTGTCAGTCGTCAGT
>JAHDEB010000298.1:0-1795 GCA_020629055.1 Chloroflexota bacterium | reverse complement strand
TATGAGTGATCAAACTCCAATTCTTCAAGTAAAAAACTTAACGGTTCAATTTGGTAGCTTTACCGCTGTCAATGACGTTTCTTTTGACCTGCATCGTGGCGAAACGCTGGCGATTGTGGGCGAGTCAGGCTCGGGTAAAAGTGTAACGGCTATGTCGGTGATGCGGCTGGTTGCATTGGGATCACGCGGCCGGATTACCAACGGGGAGATTCTGCTGCATCAAGATGATGGGAGCGTGATCGATCTAGTTAAACAGCCTGAACGTGTCATGCGCAGTATTCGTGGAAATCATATTTCTATGATTTTTCAGGAGCCATTGACGAGCCTAAATCCGGTATTTACCGTCGGCGATCAGATTATGGAGACGATTATCTTGCATCAGCAGGCATCACGTGCCGAGGCAAGGGATCGTGCTCTAAAAATGCTTAAACGGGTTCGGATTCCGGAGGCGGAAAAGCAGCTAACCAAATATCCACATGAGCTTTCGGGTGGGATGCGCCAGCGGGTAATGATTGCGATGGCGCTGTCGTGTGGACCGGCGATTTTGATAGCAGACGAGCCAACAACCGCCTTGGATGTCACGATCCAAGCTCAAATTTTAGGGCTGATGCGCGAGCTGCAGGAAGAATTAAACACGGCCGTGATTATGATTACCCATGACATGGGGGTTGTTGCTGAAATTTCTGATCGAGCATTGGTGATGAATCAAGGACAACTGGTCGAAAGCGGTGACGTATTTGAAATATTCGACCGGCCGCAAGAGGCGTACACCCAGGCGTTGTTACACGCTGTCCCTCGCTTGGGCAGTATGGCAGATAGCAATTCACCGGTTAAGTTTCGCCTGATTGATGAAGCGCTGGAAGCGTTGCACGTTGACCGAGCGCCGGATTATTCAGCCAAACCGCTACTTGAAGTAAATGGACTCTATAAAAAATTTCCGCTGGCGGGTGGGGCGAAGGTACACGCGGTTGAAAATGTATCGCTTCAAATTACTCCCGGTGAAACGCTGGCCGTTGTTGGGGAAAGCGGTTGCGGGAAATCTACATTGGCCAATGTAATCATGAAGCTGCATGAACCCTCGGCCGGAAGCGTGAAGCTAAATGGAGAAGAAATCGCCCATTTAAGCCGAGCACAGATGCGAGAACATCGTCAGCAGATGCAGATGATTTTTCAAGATCCGTTTGCCAGTTTAGACCCCCGACAGCGAGTGGGGGAATCGGTGGCCCGGCCGATGCGCATTCATAATACCGGCAGTAATGAGGAGATTCTTGATCGGGTTAGCAAGTTGTTTAAGCAGGTGGGGTTAGAAGAGAGTCATCGAAACTTGTACCCTCACCAATTTTCGGGTGGACAACGGCAGCGCATTTGTATCGCACGCGCCTTGGCTCTAAACCCCAAACTTTTGCTTGCAGATGAGGCGGTCTCAGCGCTTGATGTTTCGATTCAGGCTCAGGTGATCAACCTGATGCTAGATTTGCAGCAGGAGTTAGGCTTATCGTATCTGTTTATTTCTCACGATATGGCGGTGGTTGAACGGATTAGCCATCGGGTGGCGGTGATGTATTTGGGTCAAATCGTTGAGATCGGTCCTCGACAACAGATTTTTGCCAACCCACAACATTCATACACGCAAAAGCTGCTTTCGGCCGTCCCCATTGCAGACCCGAAACAGCGCAAAGATCGGCCGATGCTGACCGGCGAAATTCCGAGTCCGATATGGCCGGCCGGTGAATCGCCTGAGTTGGTGACGCTAAAAGAGTTTGAACCAGGCCATTGGGTTGCGGTGGAGTAGGGG
>JAHDEB010000297.1 GCA_020629055.1 Chloroflexota bacterium | reverse complement strand
AGGCTGGCTTTGCATTTACCCAGCAAAAATCTTGTCAGAAGCTGCTTGAATTCAACATTTCAGCGACAAAGCGGACGGCTGTTTCTTCACCCCAAAAACGACGGCCGGCCGCCATAAACCCAACATGGCCACCCTGCTGGGTAATGGCCGCATACAGATTGGGGTTGCGTTCAATCGTTGCGTAAGGGACATCATTCGGGTCCATAAAAGGGTCGTCCAGCGAGCGAATGAGCAAGGTTGGCACGGCAACCCCATCTAAAAACTGGTGACAGCCGTTTTGGGTGTAGTAATCGGCCGCGTCTTTGTACCCATACAGTTGAGACGTCCCAACTTCATCAAACTCGAGCAACGTCTTGGCCGACAAGCAGGCGTCAACATCCACCCGATCTTTTACCAGGTCTGCCTTGAGGCGGGTTTTGGCTTTTAGGGTTCGCAGAAAACGGAAGCCGTACAACCATCCCATGCCGTGCAACAGCTTTTGAATCCCCAAGTTCATATCAAACGGAGGTGAGACTGCGGCGGCCGATTTGAGTTTAGCTGGCACGGTGCGCCCTTCACCTAAATATTTGATCAGCATGTTGCCCCCCAGCGAAAAGCCGATGATGCTGATCGATGGAGCATGGGGAAACTGTTCAAGCAGGTGATCAACAACCAGTGATACATCGTCGGTGGCCCCCGCGTTGTACATGCGCCAAGTGCGGTTCATCTCTCCACCACAAGTGCGGTAGTTCATACCGACCGGCCGAAAGTTGTGACCAAATGCCTGCCTATAGGTCTCGAGCATGTAAATGCCGCCCGCATGCCCTTCTAAGCCGTGCAGACACAGCAGCAACGGCGCATCGGCCGGAAATTGATGGTTTTCAGTGGGCAGCGCATGTTCTATTGCCAAGAAATCCCTGTCTGGGGTGTCAAACGTTTCTCGTTTGAGCACGACACCGGCCGTGCTACGCATTTTGTGGGCGACAATTGTTTGGGCGTGGGGACCCCGTGCAAAGCCAGCCGGTATAAAAGGGTCGATGGTTATCGAATCTGGTATGGTGTAAATAGGGTTCATCATTTAAAATCAGCTCGATTTTACTGTTGGGGGGATCGTTTACCAATCACGCTAACCACTTTGGTTCGTATTTAACAGGAGGAAATTTCAATTATGCCCGATCCATTAGGATTTTTAGCTCTGGCTGTCCCATATATTTTACCCATTTTGGGCGCCATCGCGTTTTTCTTTGTCGGCCGATTTATCGCCCGAAAGGTGTCAGACTGGTTGGCCAAAATGATGATCGGCCGGAAGGTCGATGAAACGTTGGTAGGTTTTGCGAAAAATTTAGCCTATATCGGATTAATGGCCGCCGTTATTATCGCCTCTCTAAATCTGATCGGCTTCGAAACGACATCGATTGTTGCTGTGATGGGAGCCGCCACGTTGGCGTTGGGGTTTGCATTGCAAGATTCGCTGTCTAACTTTGCGGCCGGGGTCATGATCGTATTCTTCCGGCCATATAAAGTTGGGGACTTGGTCGAGATCAACGGCACATTTGGCGTGGTGAAAGAGGTTCAGCTGTTTAACACCATTATTACCGCACCAGATAACAAACAGGTGATTGTCGCCAATGGTTCGGCGATTGGGGATAACATCACCAACTACTCAACCAACGGCCACGTTCGCTTAGACATGGTATTTGGTATCGGTTATGGTGATGATCTGCTCCGCGCAAAAGGGATCTTGGAAAACATTTTGTCAGAGCAAGAAGAGGTCATGGAAGACCCTGCTCCATCTGTCACTGTTTTAGAACTGGGAGACAGCAGCGTTAATTTCGCCGTACGGCCGTTCGTCAAAGTCGCTGATTACTGGACGGTGCATTTTAATACGCACGAGCAGGTCAAACTGCGCTTTGATGCTGAAGGAATCTCAATCCCATACCCAACCCAAGATATCAATGTCGCACAGCTTGGGGCGTGGCAAACAGACACACGCGGTATTTAAGTTTCGATTTAGGTTTGGGTGGCGCGTGAAATGAACGACTGTGCCGCCCAAATTTGGTTGACACCAACCACAAGGGGTACTAGACTAGAATTTGCATTATCCAAATTAGCGCATGTCGACCACTCCATTCTCTGCTTACGCCGCCTATTTCCAGAGCAAGCCAACGCCCCCCTCGGCCGACCAATCATAGAACGACAGGGAACAAATGAGGAAAATAACCATCACCGGACTTATGTTCGTGTTTTTGCTGACATCGGCAACCTTTGCTTTTGCACAATCAGATCGGGGATCTATTCAAGGTTATATTTATCGTGACACAAATGGGGACGGCATTTGCCAAGACGGAACCCCTTTGCCTGGGGCAACAGTCAACTTCGATCTACCTTCAATCAATTCGAAAATTAGCGTGCGTTCGGCCGCCGATGGCAGCTACAACGTTGGTTCAGCCGCCCAAGGCACCTGGACCATCAACGCAACCACCCGCAGCGGCCGCTGGATCGCTGTCTCACCCAATCCGATACAACTGGAGGTAAACTCTGGTAGTGGGCTGGTAAAAGAAGGGGTTAACTTTTGTATGCAGCGGGTCGCAGTTGCCGGGGTCATGCCCAGCAATGATTTACCAGAACCGACGGTGACGTTGACTGACCCGTCGAAGTCCTTGGCGGAGCAATCTAAAGAGCTTTTAACGACACCGCCAGAGTCTGTTCAACCTGATGCGGCTCAGCTTGAGACCGTTATGAGCGAAACGGTCGAAGAAAAAGCGGTTCCGGTTGATGAATGGTTGGGCTACCTAAATAGCTTTAGAGCGATGGCAGGGGTGCCAGCGGTCAGAGAAGACAGCGGCTTAACTTTTGGGGCACAATCACATGCTCGATATATGGTTTTTCATGATCGGCCGATCGCTCATGCAGAAGATCCATCTTTTGCCCTGTACAGTCGTGAAGGGCATATTGCAGGGGCAAACGGGCTGATTTTTGCCACATCTCAGCTGCAAGCTGACCACACATGGGCGACAAACTTTTTTGTATCGGGTCCGTTCCATTTGATTCCGATGATCGACCCGTATTTAGAAACGGTCGGTTTTGGCTCGTATGTACAAGACATCGGTAATTTTAAAATGGCCGGTGTGTTAGACGTCCGGTCGGGACTAACCTCGCCAGATGGCTCGGCCGACTACCCGATTATGTTCCCGACCGATGGGGCAGAGACTTGGGTCTTACGCCACAGCTTGTATGAATGGCCAGACCCTGTGCCAGGCTGTGCACATTTAGGTTTCTCACGTGCAACCGGCTCCCCGATTGTTCTGATGCTAGGTGCGGGGGACAAAGTACCACAAGTGACAAAGTACCAAGTACGGCAGGATGGCCAACCGATTAAAGTCTGTATGTTTAATGAATCCAATTACACAAATCCAGACCCGATTCAGCAATCTACAGGGCGTATTATCATGAACTTACGAGATGCGGTTGTTTTGATACCAGAAGACCCGCTGGCGGCCGATGCGACCTACAATGTATCGATTGAAGTAGACGGTGAAACCCATGCTTGGTCGTTTAGCACTCGAAAAGGGCCATAACTGACAATCGGCCTGTAAATTTGGATACTTTGTATGATTGTGACCTTGAAAACATGGATAGTCCGTATAAAATACCCTTTAGATAGGCATGATGCCCAATCATCCTTATCTGTTTTCCACAATTGACTACCCCTCAATTGTGCGCCCGAATACTCCCAAATAAAAAGCTCCCTTGTGAATTTTCGCAAGGGAGCTTTTTTGTTTTATTCAACTGCGGTTCTTCGCGTTGCAGTTAGTTGATCAATGTTTCCGGATCTACGTAGTCATAGCCCAACGATGAAGCGACACCTTCATGGGTCACTTTGCCACCCATCGTGTTTAGCCCAACACGTAGGGACGCATCGGCTTGCATTGCAGCGTTGGCACCCATGTTTGCGAGTTTCACAGCGTATGGGAGGGTGACATTGGTTAATGCCATAGTCGATGTGCGTGGCACAGCACCAGGCATGTTGCCAACTGAGTAGTGGACCACATCGTGCTGTGTATAAATCGGATTGTCATGGTAGGTCACGCGATCAACCGTTTCGATACAACCGCCTTGGTCGATGGCGATGTCGACAATCACAGAGCCGGGTGACATTGATTTAACCATCTCTTCTGTTACCAATTTGGGCGCTGATGCACCAGGAATGAGGACCGCACCGACCAATAGGTCAGCTTCAGCTACAGCTTCGGCGATATTGCCGCTGTTTGACATGACTGTTTCGACGCGCGCACCGAAAATATCATCCAAATATTTTAGACGGTCAGCATTAATGTCTAGGATCAAAACGCGAGCACCAAGGCCGATGGCCATTTTGGCTGCGTTTACACCAGAAACACCACCACCGATGATGGTAACGGTGCCAGGGCGAACACCAGGTACGCCACCCAACAAGATCCCTTTACCACCGTAAGCTTTCTTTAGGTAGTGAGAGCCAAGTTCAACCGACATGCGGCCGGCAACTTCACTCATTGGGGTTAGCAAAGGCAATGAACGGCCAACTTGAACCGTTTCATAAGCGATGCCCGTTGTGCCCGCAGCGATCAATGCTTCGGTCAACTCTGGCTCGGCCGCCAAATGCAAATAGGTAAACAGCACAAGATCATCACGGAAAAAGCCGTACTCTTCTGCCAAAGGCTCTTTTACTTTGTAGACCATATTGGCCGCCCATACTTCAGCCGCTGTGGCGGTGATTTGAGCACCAGCTGCAGTGTACTCTGCGTCGGTGAATCCGCTGCCCATGCCCGCATTGGTTTCTACTAGCACAGTGTGGCCGTGGCGCACAAGTTCGGCCGCTCCAGCTGGGGTACAGCCCACTCGATTTTCGAGTGCTTTGATTTCTTTAGGTATACCTATAATCATGAGTTTATTTCCTTAATCTTAAATGGGTTTGTAGTGGGGGGGTATCCCCAGCAAAAGTTTTCGCAAAAGCTGACATAAATATAAGCGATTGATTTGCTGGAACACACACACAATTTAAAGTAAAATGAGATTTAGATTAAAATAATTAGGAGATTTCGGCACATGGCTTTACATGACAAGAAATTAGATGGGACCGACTGGCAAATTCTAGAAATTTTGCAGGCGGATGGCCGAATATCGTACAGAGAGCTAGGGGAGCAAATTGGGTTATCAACCCCGGCCGTTAGCGAGCGGGTGCGCAAGCTGGAAGACGCGGGGGTCATTCGAGGATATGGGGCTAGATTGGATCTGGAGAAGCTTGGGCGCACGATTACGGCGTTTGTAAATGTAAATACGCGGCCGGAAAGCAACGAACCGCTACAGAAATTTGTGAAGCAAACGGCCGAAGTTTTAGAGGCTCACTACATCACAGGGCAGGCGTCTTTTATCTTGAAAATCGCGATCGATTCGATCAATGATATGGAGAATTTTATTAAGCGACTGTCCCATTTTGGACCCACCCAGACATCGATTGTGTTATCAACCCATGTGGAAAATCAGGTGGTGAGGAAGGGGGAGTAGGTAGTGGCTAGTGGCTAGTGGCTAGTGGCTAGTGGCTAGTGGCTAGTGGCTAGTGG
>JAHDEB010000296.1 GCA_020629055.1 Chloroflexota bacterium | reverse complement strand
TCATCGATTGCAATTTATGCCCCGCGATATACAGCGGGATCGGTGGCCCAGGCACGTTCGTAATGACCACGTTGTAAACAGGATTGTGGATCTTCGCGATTTGATAGCGTGAATAAATGCGCGTCGCTTGGTTTGCCAACCCAAATGGCACCAATTCAGCCATATTTGATAGTGAGCTTGCCCCAACGGCGTCTTGGTACACTTTCCCTCGCATCGTGTTGGCATGGATAACCTCAAGTCGTTCGACCGGGTCCACCACATTGGTTGCAATTTGCACCAACATATTGGCGATTTGATTTCCCGATCCACCACCATCTTTAGAGCGGGTTGAAATCGGCACCATCGAGACCAACGAACGATTTGGAAGCTTATCTTTCTCGAGCAGATATCGGCGTAAAGCCCCTGCACAGATCGCCAACAAGACATCGTTTACCGTTGTCCCCATAATACTTTTCAGCTTCTTTACTCGGTTTAAATCCAAGATGGCCGTATTCCATTTACGCTGAGGGGAGATAATGCCGTTTAAAATTGAAGGGGGAGCGGAAAAAGGAACGGCCGGCATTTCAACATTTTGAACGCGGCTCAGCATCCCCGCCCGAATAGACGAAGTGGCGGTTTCAGTAACCAATTTTGGAAAACGCAACGGATCGGCTAAAAAGTTTTTCCCGCTATTCAGCATTAGTTGTAAATCGCCCGGCATCGGCTCTGGTTTAAACGGTTTAGGGGGCGGGTCCGGTTTGGCGTTGGGGCCAAAATCAAACAAAATCGCCATAATGCCAGCCCCTGCTTGACCATCAATCGCTGCATGATGCATCTTTGAAATGATTGCGACAGACCCTGGCTCGACTTGGGGAATATTGTCCAATCCTTCGACAAAAATAAATTCCCACAGCGGCCGAATGCGATCTAAGGGGCGGCTAAACATCTGCGAAGCCAGCTTACGAAGTTCGCGCCAATTGCCAGGCTCAGGCAGTCTCACATGAATCAGGTGATTGTCGACATTAAAATTCGCATCATCTACCCAGTAAGGGTAATCAATGCTCAAAGGAACTTCGACCAGCCGCTGCCGCATTCGGGGGATATTATGAATGCGAGACATAAGTCTCGATCGGAATTCCTCAAATTGCAGAGAGCCTTCAATAACGGCCACACCCCCTACGTGCATATGCGCTCGTGGCGTCTCTAGATATAAAAAGGATGAATCTAAACCAGTTAATGCTTCCATATGCTTAATCCAATAATCGACCTGATTCTATTAAACCGTTAAATACAACAGCCCCAACACCATTTTACCGGCCGATGGCCGATCGGCCCAACCGATAAATCACTTTAACCAATTGTTATAAATTTAGGCAATCAATGCCTTGCTAAGCAACTAATATTTGAGTTAGGTAAAAATCGCCACTCTAAAAGTAAATTAAGCCAAAAATTCAACATCAAATAAAGTGCTTTTAACTAACCTTAATAGCACTTTGTAAATTAGACACCAATGGGCAGAATTACCGTGACAACGACAATCAGTGTCACTGGCCCTTAAAGAGATGACATGTTAATGGAACAGTTGGTTGAAAACAAATTAAACAAGAAAGTAGAAAAACTCGCCTCGCTTATAGGCAATACACCCGTTCATAAAATAAGAATTAATGATAAAAAATCGATTTTCTTAAAAGAAGAGGGGGATAATCCGGCCGGAAGCATCAAAGACCGGCCGGCGCTCAACATGTTGCTCCAAGCGATCAAGAAAAAACAAATTACCCCAGATACCGTTATTGCAGAATCCACGTCGGGCAACACCGGCATCGGATTGGCATGGGTCTGCAGTGAATTGGGCTTGGAATACCATAATTACAGCCCCAAAAGCCTAAGTGAACAGAAAAGAGCCCTTCTAAATCAGTACGGGGCCAAGCTTTTCTTCTCTGAAGGGGGAACGGACGAAGCGACAAAAATGTTAAAAGCGGTCATGGACGACGACCCCAGCATCTATTTTTGGGCAAGCCAGTTTACCAATAAAAACAATTGGCGCGCTCATCTAAATAACACAGCCCCCGAGGTTCTGTGCCAAATACCTGATGTTGATGAAGTATGGGTCGCATTTGGCTCGGGCGGCACATCAACAGGGTTCGCTTACGCATTACAGGGCACCGGGGTCAAACTTCAAGTTGTACAAAACACGCTCGAACGGGCACGCCGGGTTGAAGGGATGCGAAACTTGGCTTGGATTTCTAAACCGCCCATCGTCGACCTAGAGGCTATTGGAACTGAGAATATGTATAACACCGATCCTGATGCGCTTGTCGATTTAGCGAAACGGGTTTATGCAGACAACGACGGGTTTTTGCTTGGCCCAACAACGGCCGCCATTATGACCCAAGCCATTCACACGGAGGCCCCAAATGCTGTGGTCATCTCACCAGACAATGGTAACCGCTATCCAGATTGGGAAGAGATGATCACCGGTTAATTTTAAGTAGGACTGAGAGCTACATAGCCGCGGGTAGGCGATGATCGTTCAAAAGGTCTTCATCTACCCGCACATTCCCAAGGTCAGCAAGCATCACATATCCATCTTTTAAAGGGATGGGTGATGCGACAATGTCACTTTTCATTTTTAAGAAAAAGCTAACTTCTGAAGGATGGGTAATTTCCGGCCGGCCAGCAAAAATCCCGTGACGACTTGCCCCTAAGCGAGAGCTGGCCTGTGACCCTACCATAATTTCTTTCCGCTGCGCCGTCACCAAATCAACCATTCTTTGTGACTCTGTAAAGCCGGTGCGCGCACATTTAATATTTAAAATATCAAACGTGTTTAGGGCCAGCTCCCGCTGAACGTCCCGAACCGAAAAGCAAGAGTCATCCCCAATTAAAGGCATGTAGTCACCCCTGCGCAACTCTGCCCGCTCGTGAACTTGTTCGATCGGCAACGGCTCTTCACAATATAAAATTCCGTAATCTGCTAAGTTTTTTAACCGTTCGGCCGCTTTACCCTTTGCATAGTCGAGCGTTTCATTGGCATCAACATACATTTCTAGATCCGGCCCAATTTGGCGCAATAGCTGGATACGTTCCAAGTCAGCGGCCCAATCTCGGCCGATTTTTACTTTGAAGACCCGCACACCCAGCTGATAAACACGCTCAGCTTCAGCCAGCATCGTATCGTTGTCCCCAACGCCCAAGATGTAGCTCGCCTTCACTTTTTGCCCCGTTGCCCCCAAGTGTTCCGCCAAAGAGATACCTAAAGATTGGGCCATTGCGTCATGCAAAGCGATATCAATCGCACCTTTAGCCGTTTGGTTGTTTTTAATTTCGTGCAAACTTTGCTGAAAATCACCAAAATCAATCGGCCGGTCGTAGAGCCGTGGGGCAAGTTCATGTTCGATAATGTGACAGATCGACTGAACCGTTTCCCCATAAATGGTCGGCCGGGGAACCGCCTCTGCCATACCAACAGCCCCATCCGTTAAATAGAGTTTGACGAGTACATGCCGCACTTCACTAAACCCGCTGTGCTTGCCCCATTTAAGTTCCCCATGCATCGGCAGCCGAAAAGGAATTGTTTCAATCCGTTCAATTTTCATACGCACTTTGTTTTTTCTGAAATCTATCGTGGTCTAGAAGCTTAGACGATTCAATATCGTTATTCCTCGCCAAACAGGTCTTCAAACCCTGAACTCCAGACATCGTCTAAAGGATTAAACGAGCGCTCGGTGAAGTCAGCTTCTACACTCGCCAAATAGCCGCGAATATCAAGCTCTGGCGCTTCCTGCTCCAGCTCCTCTAACCGACTTTCAATCGCTTCGACCAAATCTTGGCTTTCTTTTTCAAGTTCGGCTAAATCGACACCGATCTTAAACATATGATCAAGCCGCAGTGTAAGGTCATACCAAGCCTTATAATCTGTCTCTATGCGAATTCCCTGCGGTATATCGATAGACCCTTCAATTTCATCATCTTTTGCGACAGGAAACTCATATGCGGGGGTCATCCCATAAAAACCGAAATACTCATGGCCGTCACGTGTGGCTTGATCCAATAAATAGGTGCCAATAGATGCCCCACCATGATAGTTTGAGTATCGCACTGAATATCGGTCAAGCTCTTCTTTCATCGAGTCAAGGCTGTACATGCAGCCAACTTCTCGATCTCGGTTATACGGCATCGCCCCGTAAACCCCAGCAACCACAGCCACACGTTTAATATCAAGCATTTTTACAAGGTCGAAAAACGTGTTTGAATACCGGTCGATATTCATATGGGGCTCGTCACCTAAGAAAATGAGCGTCCCTTTCTCTTCGTCTCCAGCATAGTAAATCTCGTTGGTTGGCCGCTCCAGTGACTCGCGTCTACCTTCATTCATCTTGATTACCGGCCGCATCAGATGGTGTGTACCCGGAATCTGGAACAGATAAAAGCCGTCGTCTGGAATTTCGCCGATTTTCTTGGCACCGATCAGATCAACCAAATACTTTGGCAACGCCGATGAGATCGATCCCGCATCGGCCCACTGCCGCCATCCCACAATCATATTAAGTTCTTTTGCTTGTGGCGCTTCTGTGAGTATGATTCTCTCTTTCATACCCTAAATTTTACACCGTCCCCTCCTTTGGGGCATCGGTTAAGGACAAAAACAAATGAATTTTGCAACATTAATCGAAGTTGATGAGCTTGTCTCGCTGTTAAATTCAGAAAATTTGATCATCGTAGATTGCCGTTTTAAGGCGGAGGAACCGGCCGTAGGTGAACGTTCATATGCGGCCGAACACATCCCCGGTGCGGTCTATGCCCATCTAGAACGCGATTTAAGCGGCCCCCCATTTACAGACAAGGGACGCCACCCGATGTTGTCCCCAGATACGATGAATGCTTTATTTAGCCGCTTGGGAATCGGGTCTGATAGCCAAGTCGTCATCTACGACGATATGCGTGGCGCGATCGCCTCTCGTTTATGGTGGATGCTGCAATACATGGGGCACCACAAAACGGCCGTGTTAAATGGAGGCTGGTCAGCTTGGGAAGCTTCGAACGGGCCAACAGCCTCTGGTGCAGAAACCAACCCATCGACCCGATATGAGGGAACACCAGACCAAGCTAAGCTCATCCAGATCGATGCGGTTCTCGATCAACCGTTATTAATCGATTCACGCACAGCCCCCCGCTACCGTGGCGAGGTCGAACCGCTTGACCCGATTGCAGGGTGTGTGCCAGGGGCGATAAACCATCACTTTGGCCTAAATTTTGGGGAAGACGGCCGATTTTTATCCCCATCTGCCTTAAAAGATAATTTCAGCACGCTTTTAGGCCAAACACCGGCAGCAGAAGCTACTTTTTATTGCGGGTCTGGCGTAACCGCCTGCACCAATCTACTAGCCCTTGCCCACGCCGGCTTAGGCCATGCCAAACTTTACGGGGGCTCGTGGAGCGAGTGGTGTCGCGTATACCCCCCAACGAGCTAAATCAAACGATTTGAGAACAAGAACTGACTGAGACTTCGTTTCATTTCATTCATTCATTCAAATCATTCAAAGCTGAACTGCTAAACAAATTGCCAAAATAGCTCAAAACGGGGTTAAATCCTCCATCTTTTGAGCTATTTTTAG
>JAHDEB010000051.1:13226-32251 GCA_020629055.1 Chloroflexota bacterium | reverse complement strand
TTCGGCCGGGTGGGAGATTAGTTGTCATCAGCTTTCACTCACTCGAAGATCGCATCGTTAAAGAGACTTTTCGCTATTACAGCGATCCTTGGCACAACGTGCCAAAGCACGTCATGGAACCTGAATCATGGCGAGTTAAATTAAAAAGAATTACGAAAAAGCCGATTTCACCATCGGCCGAGGAGATTGAGCAAAATCCTCGAAGTCGCAGTTCTAAGTTGAGAGTAGCAGAGAAGATATGAGTGACTAGTGATTAGTTGCTAGTGACGAGTGAAGAGCAAAAGCTCCCCACTAATCACTGACCACTAACCACTGCACCAAAGATGCATTATGACAGTTATCGATAACAGTTATGAACAACAAGAGGAGATCGCACCGCGTAGGCGGAGGAGCGAAGAAACCGGTGTAAGCGGCTGGACGGCCGGATTGCAAAATTTGCGTTGGCGCGCCCAATTGCAAGATCTTTGGACCCTGTCTAAAGCCCAAACCGCCATTACTTGGATCATGATCGCCATGTTGATCGCAATGGCTGCGGTCTTTTTATTGGTTCAGGCCAGCGCTGTCGCGGCCGTTGGGCGAGAAATTCAAACTTTACAATATGAGTTAAACACCATTCGTCAGGTGAACTCAGACTTAGAGCGGCAAATCGCAGAGGCGCAGTCGATTACAGATATGCGTAATCGGGCTAGCCAGATCGGATTCCATCAGGCAACACCGCTCGAAACAATTTACTTGGTCGTCCCTGGCTATCCGCCAGAGCCGGTTCCTTTTATTCCGTTTCCGGAAACGGAAGCCGAACGATTGTTAAATAGGGCTGACGGCGTGCAAAGCATGCAAGAAGCGATTCAACTTTCACTTTACCAGACGATTAGCGGCTTTTTTGAAGCATCGGCCGATTAGAAAAGTGACTAGTAGATATTAGTGATTAGTGGCTAGAACGACTAACCACTACCCACTAATATCTACCCACTTATAGAAATGGATCTTCAACAGAAAACACGACTCACCGTTATCCTGAGCCTAATGGGGGTACTCGCCACCGTCATCGTGATTCGCCTTGTCACATTTCAGATTATCGAAGCCGAAGATTGGGGAGATCAAAACTCACACCAATATGTTCAGCAGTCAAACCCACAGCGTGGAGAAATTCTCGACCGGAATGGGAATATTTTGGCTTCGAACGGGTTCGACTATCAAATTAATGTTCAAATTCCTCAACCATTAGGCGAAAATGGAGCCGAGCGGCTAGCAGGCATGTCGGGCGAACTGGCGCTTATTTTGCAAGACGATGGGTTTGATGTCAGTGCCTTTCAAATTCGGGACCAGCTTAATGTCACCCGCACCAATGTGTTGCTACCTTACCGCATCACCCATGATCAAGCGATTCGGGTCGATGCCTTAACCGAACGAGAAAACCAACCCTACTCTGGCGTTTATACCACCCAGCTACCACGCAGAATCTATCCTCAAGATGATTTGATGTGCCATGTGCTTGGCTACACCAGTTTCGCCAGCCGATATAGCGAATATGTTGGGCACAACGGTCTAGAAGAACGGTATAACACCGAGCTTGGTGGGCAAAGCGATAGCTCCCGCGCCCATATCTCGCCGCTGATTTCACAAGAGACGGTGATTGCGGTTGATGGATACGATCTTGAATTGACCATCGACCGAACAGTTCAACATACGGTAGAACAGCATTTAGCGAACAGCATGTCGTTTTATGGTGCACACAGCGGCACTGTCATCGTGATGAATCCGAAGACCGGGGCGATTTTGGCGATGGCCAATCTGCCTTGTTATGACCCGTTTGAATATTATGAATCGGCCGAAAGACAGCATCCTGAAGCGAAAAAGATGCCGATTTTTTCAAACCCATCCGTTTCACTGCCTTACGAGCCGGGATCTGTGATGAAGCTGGTCACGATGGCGATTGCACTTGATGCCGGGACAGTTTCCCCCAATTCGACCTATCAAGATTTTGGGTCACTCGTGATCGATGGAAACTACATCTATAACGCCAGCAAAGGCATCTATGGCACCGTCGCCATGCGCGATGTCATTAACTGGTCGCTCAACACAGCCACCGCGACATTGGCGTTAGACACCGGCCCCGATACCTACTACACCTACATGCAGCGGTTTGGTTTTGGCCAACGCACCGGGGTCGATTTAGAGCATGAAGCGGTCGGATCGCTGCACCAGCCAGGGGATGAGCTGTGGACCGATGTGGTTTTGGCGACCAATGGGTTTGGTCAAGGGCTGACGGTAACCCCACTGCAAATGATTTCGGCCGTCGCTGCCATCGCCAATGACGGTGTTTTAATGCGGCCGTATATCGTAGAAAAAATGATGGACGGGAAGCGGGTTGTTTCAGACCCTGAACCGTTCCGCCAGTCACAAGCGGTCTCGGTTGAAAGTGCGCGTGAAGTTCGCCAAATGGCGATTTATGCGGTGAACCACAATATCGATAAAGCTTATATTCCCGGCTATACCGTGGCCGGAAAAACCGGTACGGCGCAAATTCCGGAAGAAGGCGGCTTTTATCATCCAACGGATACCATCGCTTCATTTATCGGCTGGCTACCGGCCGATGATCCAGAATTAATTATTTTATACAAGCTCGACCGCCCAACTCGATCAGAGTGGGGATCAGAGACGGCCGCGCCCGCTTTTGCGGACCTGGCCAGCCAGTTGGTCGTGCTGCTCGACATCCCGCCAGACAGTGTACGATTGGCGCAGCGGTAGAAAGCTACCAGTAAACAGTGATCAGTATTCAGTAGTTGCATTTGGAAGGTGACTCGTCGATATCAGCTGACCTTTCGTGAGAAAGGAAAGGGCTGAAAACTGACGACTGAAAGCTGATAACTAAAGGAAAAAGAGGAAACATGTTAAACATTGGTCATCCCGTCGCCGCCTTTGGTGGGTACACCGTAACCGGACAAGAACGGGCGATCACTTCGTTTGAAGTTGATAGCCGAGAAGTTCAGCCGGGGTCGGTGTTTGTTGCGTTCCCAGGTGAACACGCAGACGGACATGCATTTGTGCCCAAAGCTTTTCAAAGCGGCGCAGCCATTTGCGTGGTCGAACGGCCGATCGATGGCTTCCCTTCTATTAAAGCGGGTGAACGGGTTGAATCACTTCCAACGCAGCCGTTTTGCTTAGTTGTCGAAAGCACCATGACCGGATTGCAGCAAATTGCCCGGTATTGGCGCGATCAGTTTGAAAATTTAACCGTCGTTGCGATTACAGGCAGCGTAGGCAAAACCACCACCAAGGAACTAACTTGGAACGTTTTGTCTCATTGGTTTAGCACCTTAAAAACGCCAAAAAACTACAACAACGAAATCGGACTTCCGTTGACCGTTTTGCAGTTGAATGAATCCCATACCCATGCGGTATTGGAAATGGGCATGTACACCAAAGGGGAAATCACCCTGTTGTGTGATATCGCCCGGCCGCAGATCGGTGTTCAAACAATCATTGGACCGGTTCACATGTCGCGCATGGGGACAATCGAAGCGATTGTAGAAGCAAAGCGCGAGCTAATTGAAGCCCTGCCCAAGGGTGAAGATGGCGGTGTGGCCATTTTGAACAAAGATGATGCGCACGTCATGTCGATGGCTCCGTACACGCAAGCGCACGTTTTTACGTATGGATTAGACTCTTCGGCCGATCTTTGGGCGGATGGGATTCGGTCGATGGGGTTGGAAGGCATTGTGTTTACGATGCACTATGAAGGCGAGAGCTGGACAGTGAGCGTACCCCTCTTGGGGCGGCACAGTGTGCACACCGCATTGCGCGGAACAGCGGCCGGACTTGCGGTTGGCATGACGATGGATGAGATTATTGTGGGGATGAAATCGAGCAAAAACCAAATGCGATTGGTTACCGTTCGTGGTCCTCAAGATTCTCTTATATTAGATGATACTTACAACGCGGCCCCAGATTCTGTGATTGCGGCGCTCAATTTGCTCGACGACCTCGAGGGGCGCAAGATCGCAGTGCTTGGTGACATGCTGGAATTGGGCTCGGCCGAAGAAATGGGCCACCGAAGAGTCGGCCGTCGGGCGATGCAAGTTTCTGACATTTTGGTGACAGTGGGTGAACGTGGGAAAATTATCGGACAAGAAGCCCAAGATGCAGGTATGCAGGAGATGCCAAACAAAGCACTCCATATCTTAGAAGATAACGACGCTGCCATCGAGCTGTTGCAAACCATGATCGAGAAAGACGATATTGTTTTAGTCAAAGGGTCTTTAGGCGCGCGCATGGACCGCATCGTGGCAAATTTATCAAGAAGGAAAACGGGATGATAGATGCTAGATATTAGATGGTGGTGATGACTCGCTGAAAACTAATATCTAATATCCAACATCTACCCACTCAAACATGTCATTTGCACTCTCAGTCGGTACGATCACATTTTTGCTCGCAGTCATCTGGGGCTCTCCGCTGATCGAACTTATGCGTAGGCTAAATTTGGGGAAAAATATACGCATCGATGGCCCCCAGTCCCATATGTCGAAAATGGGAACACCCGCAATGGGTGGCGTATTAATTATCGGATGGGTGTTGATCACAACGATTGTGGTGAACATTGTCCGGCTCGTTACCAATCTAGACATCGCAGAAAGTGTCATCATCCTTTTAGGTGTGATGGTCGCGTATTCGGTATTGGGTGGCATCGACGATTACATGGGATTCACCAGCCGGCCGGGTGAAGGAATGATGGCCCGGTACAAAATTTGGATTCAAGTCGCTATCGCACTCATTGCGGCCGTGCTGATTTATTACGGCTCAAACGATGGCGCAGGATACGTGGCGATTCCCACTGTTCCGGTCTTGTTAAATCTCGGGCTCTTTTACATTCCAATCGCAACGTTTGTGATTACCGGCCTCTCGAACGCCGTGAACTTAGTTGATGGCTTAGACGGATTGTCTGGTATGACGACATCAAGCGCGTTTATCGCTTATGGCATCATCGCTTTTTTGCAGGGTCAACAGTTTTTGGTCACCTTCTGCTTCACCGTCGTGGGTGCCATATTGGCATTTTTGTGGTTTAACGCCAAACCGGCCCAAATGTTTATGGGCGATGTCGGTTCACAGCCGTTAGGCGGCATGTTGGCCGTTGTGGCATTGCTCACCAACCAGTGGGCCATCTTGCCCATTATCGCGATTATTCCGCTTTTCACCACGCTGTCGGTCATGATCCAGGTAGGTTATTTCAAAGCAACCGACGGTAAACGATTCTTCCGCATCGCACCGATCCATCATCATTTTGAAGCGATCGGTTGGAGTGAAACGCAGATTGTGCAGCGATGGTGGCTCATCAGTCTTTTGGCCGCGATGGGTGGTATCGCACTGGCACTTCTGTAAACAGTGGTCAGTATTTGGTCATCGGCCGCCTGCGGCCCGGTGAAGACTGGATACCGGTGCGAAGCACACCGCATACTGAATACCAAATAATGGATCGATTAAACGGTAAAAAACTACTCATCTTAGGACTGGCCCGTCAGGGAAAAGCGCTGGCACGTTTTGCGGCCAACGCGCAAGCATCGGTCACCGTTAGTGATTTAGGTGATGCGCAATCGCTCCGGTCAGATTTGGCTGAGATTGCAGATTTAAAAATTGAAACGGTATTGGGCCACCATCCCTTAACTTTGCTAGACGATTGCGATCTGATCGCTGTGTCTGGCGGAGTGCCACTCGATGCACCATTTGTGCTGGAGGCTCGGCGGCGGGGGATTCCATTAACCAATGACTCGGAAGAGTTTTTGCGCCGAAGCCCGACAGATCGGGTGATCGGCATCACCGGCTCGGCCGGGAAAACGACGACCACATCGCTGGTAGCGGCGATTGGCGAAAGATCGAACTTTAAAACTTGGAAAGGCGGCAACATCGGCTTTCCTCTGATCGAAAAAGTGGATCAGATCAAATCAGGTGATTTGGTTGTGCAAGAACTTTCTAGCTTTCAGTTAGAAATCTGGACGCACAGCCCCAAGATCGCTGCGATATTAAATGTCACACCCAATCATCTAGATCGTCATAAAACGATGGCGGTGTACGCGGCGGCCAAAGGGAATTTGATCCGGTATCAGACCAAAGATGATTTGGCCATTCTTAGCGCAGATGATGCGCAAACGGCGGAACTGGCTCCGTTAACACGCGGCCGCAAACTGTGGTTTGGTCTCGATTCTGCCAAGATGGCGGGCAAAGATGGCGCAACGGTCACCAACGGCCGAATCGTCATCCGCGAAGCAGGGCGTACGATCGACGTGATGGCCGTAGATGCCATTCCGTTGATCGGGCGACACAACGTGTTGAACGTACTGGCGGCCGGTTTGTTGGCCCATGCGGCCGGTATCGGCCCTGACGTAATCGAAGCAGCCGTCCGTGAATTTGAAGCGGTACCGCATCGGCTAGAGCTGGTGGCAACGCAAAACGGCGTGCAGTTTATAAACGATTCGATTGCAACCGCCCCAGAGCGGGCATTAGCAGCTTTGTCCGCTTACGCAGATAGTGGCGACCGTTTGATTTTGCTCGCAGGCGGCCGAGATAAAAATATGGTTTGGGAACCGTGGGCAAACACGGTAAGCAAACAAATCAGATCGGTGATTTTATTTGGCGCACTGTCTGATCTTTTAAAAACAAAATTAGCAGCGGCTGGCCGGACCGAAAATGTGGTTCAGGCGGCCGATTTAGAAGAAGCTGTGGCTCTGGCAAAAGGTCAAGCCTTGGCCGGAGATATCGTTTTACTGTCTCCCGGCGGCACCAGCTACGATGCGTTTAAAGATTTTGAAGAACGTGGCGAGTTGTTTAGAAAACTCGCTAGAGGTTAGATATTAGATGCTAGTCGGGTTTCAAAATGAACTAACAACTAATATCCAATATCTAACATCTCAAAGATATGACAACATTAAACACCTCACAAAATGATAGAAGTGAACCGATTCTCAGCCGATTATCTTTGGCTGAGCGTTTTCGCTTTGACATGGTCTATGCTGTCCTGCTCGTCATCATCGTTGGGTTTGGGCTGCTGATGGTCTATAGCGCCACCTTCGACTTAGGCATTCAGCGGGTGAATTCAGACGCGCTTTACTTTTTTAAGCGACAGTTTGGTGCCGCGATTTTAGGTGGCTTGGCGATTCTGATCCTGCTGCAGTTTGACTATGTTTACCTCACACGCATCTCGGTGCCGATGTTAGGCTTTACCGTTTTGCTGTTGCTGGCGGTTTTGATTGCGGGTGTCACGATTAATGGTGCGACCCGCTGGTTGACGGCCGGTGGTTCATATCAACCGTCTGAATTAGCCAAGCTGGCTTTGACCATCTACATCAGCCACTGGGTGGCCACCAAAGGGGACCGCATTCGGGATTTAACCTACGGATTGGTCCCTTTTTCGATCATCGTGACCGTTGTTTGCGGCTTGGTGGTTGTGCAGCCTGCGGTCAGTAGTACGCTCTTGATCGGCTCGATCGCGGTGTCGATCTTTTTTGTCGCTGGGGCCGACTGGAAACAGTTTTCAATTATCGCTTTGTTTGGTGCGATTGTGATTCCATTGATTATTTTGGTAAACGATCATGCTCGCTTACGTGTCACATCGTTTAGAACCGCGTTTGCTGACCCGACAACGGCCGTCTATCAGGTTCAACAAGGTCTAATCGCCTTAGGCTTAGGCGGCATGTTTGGGGTTGGTATCGGGCAAGGGGCACAAAAGTTTACCCATCTTCCATTTGCCCATACAGACGGTATTTTCGCCATCATTGGTGAAGAGCTGGGATTTGTTGGGACGTTTGGGGTCATCGTTTTATTTGGCTTATTAATCTGGCGGGGAATCGTCATCGCCAATAACTCACGTACGATGTTTGGCACGTATTTGGCGTATGGCATTACATTTTGGTTCGGGTATCAGGCGTTGCTGCATATGGCGGTTATCACGACTGTGATTCCGGTTACCGGTATGCCGCTGCCGTTTATGAGCTACGGCGGTTCTTCTATGCTGATCAATATGATCGCGGCCGGCATTGTGCTCAGCATTAGCCGAGATGGACAACAGGGTGGACGGCCGGTTCGCCGCCGATCTCAAAAAACAGTTAACTCAGAAGCGAGCCGCAGCGTGCCGAAACGGAAACGGCCGCAGGCTCAAGGGCCATCTAAACAAAGAAGAACGCGCCAAGCGGAAAACTCAACCATGTTGGGACGCCCAACCATGTTGGGACGTTTGGGCGATATGGTAGGAAAAGGAAAGGAATACGCTAGTGAAAGTTCTCATTTGCGCAGGCGGAACAGGCGGAGGAATTTATCCAGCTCTGACGGCAGCAGCTCGACTTAAAGAGCGTGGTGTAGCCCCGGCCGACCTGTTGTGGGTGGGCATCAAGGGTGAAATGGAAGAAACGTTGGTCCCACGTGCCGGTATCCGATTGGAAACCATCATCGGTGGGGCGATAGCTGGGGTATCCCGGCTAGAGCAGTTTAAAAATGGCATGAAGCTTTTATGGTCAGTTTGGCTCAGTTTTCGGCTGATGGGACAGTTCCGGCCGGACGTTGTCTTTTTGACCGGCGGCTATATGGCGGTTCCGGTCGGTATCGCAGCCCGAATACGACGCATCCCAGCCGTTATGTATTTGCCAGACTTAGAACCTGGCAGTGCGTTAAAGACGATCTCACGGGTCGTAGACACCGTAACGGCTACCTTTGCAGAGTCGGCCGAATATTTTCCAGAAGGAAAACGTGTGATCGAAACCGGGTACCCGATTCGACCGCCGTTGGCTGAAGCGGCAGAGCGGCCGAAAAGCGAGGCGTTAGATCATTTTGGTCTAACCGATGACAAACCGGTTTTATTCGTGTTTGGCGGCAGTCGTGGTGCAAAAAGCATCAATGATTCGCTGATGGCACTGCTGCCGAATATTTTAGACCGCGTACAGGTTATCCATATCAGCGGTACCCTGACGTGGCCAGAAACTGAGACGTTTGCGGCAAGTTTGCCGGAACATTTAAAAAACAATTATCGGCCGTTTCCCTATTTGCACGACGAAATGGGGTTGGCGTTTCGCTCGGCCGATTTAGTCGTGGCCCGAGCTGGGGCAAGTATGATGGGTGAATGTCCATTGTTTGGTACGCCAGCGATCTTGGTCCCGTATCCGTACGCATGGCGTTACCAAAAAATCAATGCAGACTTTTTGGTTGATCGTGGTGCTGGGATTCGGTTAGACGATGAAAAGCTAAAGACAGATCTGGAACAGGTTGTGACTGAGTTGTTGATCGACAATCCAGATCGATTAAAGGAAATGAAAAAGGCGGCTCAGTCGCTCCATCGGCCGGGTGCGGCCGATAGACTAGCTGAGGCGATTATGGAAGCAGGAGGTAGGTAAAAATTATGATCAGCATTGAACTCATGTTTTATCTAGCAGTTTTATTGTTTGGTGGTATCGGCGCAATTCGCGGATGGCAAAAAGAAGTGATTGCGATGGCCGGACTAATCGGTTCGATCGCGTTTTTGCATCAGTTTGGTGCGACGTTGGCCAATTATGGCAGTCCACTGGTTTCATTTTTATCCGGCACATCGGGTGACCCAACCCAGCGCGAAATTTTCTGGGTCCAATTTTTATTTCACATTACCATCGCATTTTTTAGCTACCAAATTATCGGATCAATCGCTGACCGTGCCCCCGGCCGACGAGGAGAACAATTTCGTTCCGGCTTTCAAAATGCGTTTATCGGATTTGTGATCGGGGTGATCAACGGCTTCTTTTTATTTGGCACCCTATGGGCATTCCTCGAATATCAGATCGTGAACAACGGCGAAAAAATGTATGTTCGTTACGATCAAAATGTGAACTTTTTCGCACCGTATATCGACCGTACCGTTAATGTCGCTACGATTTTTAATGACGTCGTCAACTATTTGCCCTTAAATCTGTTTACACCGGGCGTTTGGCTCCTGGTCTTCTTTTTCTCATTCTTTATCGTCATTATCGCACTGGTTTAGCATCGGAATCTTTAATCTATAAATGATTTTAAAAGCACCACAACACATTCACCTTATCGGCATCGGCGGGGCCGGCATTAGTGCCATCGCTCGCGTTTTGCTGCGCCGAGGGTTTGTCGTGTCTGGCTCTGACCAAAACGCCAATAGCCTAACGGCCGCGCTGCAAGCGGATGGTGCGACGGTGTTTATGGGGCATGCGGCCGAGCAGATCGCTGGTGCTGAAATGGTCGTCCGTTCCTCGGCCGTGCCTGACAGCAATCCTGAAGTGGCGGCCGCGCTAGCCCAAGACATACCGGTTTTAAAACGGCATGAATTCCTTGGCGATCTAATGCGAGGGCAGCGAGGCATTGCGGTGGCTGGCACCCATGGAAAGACGACAACGACCGGCATGATCGCCCATATGTTGATCGAAACAGACCAAGATCCATCGGTGATTGTGGGTGGCACACTGCCTGCCACGGGGACCAACGGGTTGGCCGGTAATGGCGAGCATTTTGTCATTGAAGCGGATGAATATGACCGTATGTTTTTAGGTTTACGGCCGACTGTGGCGGTCATCACTAACATGGGTCATGACCACGTAGACATTTACCCGACGGCGGCCGAATATGTGGCCGCATTCAACAGTTTTGTTCAACTGCTAAACCAGGTTGATGCAGGCCATCTGGTCGTCTGTTTAGACGATACTGGGGTTCAAACCTTGCTAGACGGTTTGGAGAAAAGCGATTCTTTAAAAATTTCTGGCTATACCCTGACCGGTGCCAATCATCCTAAAGTCGACCACCTGCTTTCGGCCGACGATATTCAAGGGAACGAGTTGGGCGGGCTCTCGGCCGATATCTGCTTTGATGAAAAGGTGTGGGGCGGATTCGACTTAGCGGTTCCTGGGCGACACAATTTACAAAACAGCCTAGCGGCGTTGGCTGTGGGATTGGCTGAAGGGCTTTCGTTTGGATCGATTGTAGAAGCGTTTAAAACATTTACCGGTATGGGGCGCCGGTTTGAAATTAAGGGTGAGAATAACGGCGTTACGATTATCGACGATTATGCTCATCATCCCAATGAAATTGCGGCCACATTAGCCGCTGGCAAACAGCGGTTTCCACAGGGCAAACTGTGGGCCGTTTGGCAGCCCCATACGTTTAGTCGTTTGAAAAACAGCTATAGCGGGTTTAAAACCTGCTTTGGCTGGGCCGATGAAGTGATCGTGCTCGATATTTATCGTAGTCGCGAAACAGATAATTTAGGATTGTCATCGGCCACATTTGTACAAGAAATCAATCACCCGTCAGTACGCCACATTGGGCAGCGGGAAGTGGCGACTGCGTTTTTGAAGACGCAAACGGCCCCTGGTGACACTGTAATTATTATGAACGCAGGCGATGCCACTGTAATGGCTGACTGGTTGGTCTCTGGCCAAGCCGCGGCCGTGTAGTCCTGGAGATTTTGATGGCTGATAAGAAAAAGAAAGGCGCAAAAAAAGAGCCGGTCGAAGTAGATGCGACGGTTGATCAGGTGAAGAAAGTAGTTGACAGGCTAAAGAAGTTAAAAAAATCAAAAAAGAAAAAGTAGATAGTGGTTAGTCTTCACTTAAAAGCTACCCACTAACCACTAATCACTAATCACCTAAATATGACGATAGATCTTAAATCACTAAACAAAACGCAAAGACAGTTTGCCACAGCCTTCGGAGAAAACTTCCAAGTCGAAGTCAATATGGCTCGTTTTACCTCGTCACGGGTGGGGGGACCGGCCGAGATGATGGTAACCGCCTATAGTGCAACCGAGCTTCAAATGGCTGTTGAGCTGGCGCTGGCGACCAATACTCGCTACTTCATTTTGGGGGGCGGCTCCAATATCTTGGTTTCAGATAAAGGGGTCAGCGGCTTGATTATTCTGAATCGAGCCAAAGAAATAAGCTTTCGAAGCGCTGGGTCTAGCATTATTTGCATGGCTGAATCCGGCGTCAATATTTCGACATTGGCCCGTAAATGCATTAGCAAAGGGCTTGGTGGCCTCGAGTGGGCGACCGGTGTACCCGGCACAGTCGGTGGCGCAGTTGTGGGTAACTCGGGTGCCTTTGGCGGCGATATGAGTGACAACTTGTTGATGGCTACCGTTTTAGAGCCTGGCAAAGGGGTCTATAGCTTATCGGTAGACGAAATGTCATATGACTATCGAACTAGTGTCTTAAAACGAGAACAAGGGAAACTGGCACCACGCCGTGTGGTACTTTCGGCCGAGCTGCTACTAAAGCCTGAATCTGAGAGTGCCCTACGAGCCCGGGCTGACGCCTTTAACGAAAAACGAAAAGCGACCCAACCGGCCGGCGCGACGATGGGATCGATGTTTAAAAACCCACAAAATTATTATGCCGGTTACCTAATCGAAGCGGCCGGATTAAAAGGGTACCGAAACGGCGGCGCGTCGATTTCGGAATTGCACTCGAACTTTTTTGTAAATGATGGAACCGCAACCGCTGAAGACATTCGTGAACTGATGGCAGAAGCGTTCCATGTGGTCAAGGACAAATTCCATGTCGATCTTGATCCTGAAGTTGAATTGGTAGGTATTTGGGATTTTTAAAAAAGCAGGTGGCAAGTTGCAAGGCGCAAATGACGGACATTCGTTCGGTGCGGCGACGAGCAACTTTTAACCATCAACTTGCAACGAATTGATGAAAGACATTAACAAAAACAAAAATCCTAAACTCCGCGTCGGCGTCATCTTTGGCGGCCGGTCGGGCGAGCATCAAGTTTCGCTTCGTTCAGCTAGATCGGTGATGGATGCGCTTGACCGTGATAAATATGAAGTTATTCCGATCGGCATTACCCCAAAAGGGGAATGGTTGATCGGGGATACGATGGCGCTATTGGCGGACGGCGACGCACAGGCTGATACGACGGCCGTGATCTTGTCACCAACCCCGGCCGTAGAGCAAGGTCTAATCCCGGCCGAAAGTGGCACAACAGGTGCCGGTTTTACCGGCCTAGATGTGGTGATTCCCGTTTTGCATGGCACCTATGGTGAAGATGGGACGGTTCAAGGGTTACTTGAGCTGGCCGGTGTCCCGTATGTGGGTGCTGGGGTAACTGGCTCGGCTGTCGGGATGGATAAAGCGATCTTTAAATATGTCATGGATGCCAACGGCTTGCCCCAATTGCCGTGGGTGTTGGTTTTAACCAGCTGGTGGCAACATGACCCAGAAGCGATTATCGCCATGCTTGAGAAAGAACTTGAGTATCCGATGTTTGTTAAACCGGCTAACTTAGGTTCTAGCGTGGGTATTAGCCGTTGCGCTGATCGAGATGAACTGAAAGCCGGTCTGATCGAAGCGTCTCAGTTTGACCGCCGGATGGTGATCGAGCAAGGTGCGAATATTCGGGAACTTGAAGTTGCTGTGATGGGCAATGATCAGCCACAAGCCAGCGTGGTTGGTGAGATTCGGCCGAAAAGCGGCTTTTACGATTACGAAGCCAAGTACATCACCGATGATTCTGAACTTCTAATCCCAGCCCCCATCGACGGGGAGCTGGCCGAAAGAATACAGGCGATGGCGATCGCCGTTTACATGGCGATTGATTGCGCAGGATTGGGTCGAGTTGACCTGATGCTTGATAAAGATACCGGTGAACTGTATGTCAACGAGATCAATACGCTGCCCGGTTTTACGAGTATTTCGATGTATCCCAAACTGTGGGAAGCGAGCGGCGTTGGCTATAGCGAACTGCTCGATCGTTTAATTGAATTTGCGATGTCACGTAACAAAGTACGTGCGAACTTACGGACGGAAATGTAGGGACAGCTAATAAGTAGCAAGTGGCAAGTGGCAAGTGGCAAGTGGCAAGTGGCAAGTGCCACGACGAAGCAGCTGCCGTTAATTGCGATTTGAATGAATTAAGAAAAAATGTGGTTGTTGCAATCCGCAACAAGCTGAAAACTGAAAGCGAAGCGAACTGAAGAGTGATAACTAGAAACTAAACATGGCCCGAAGGACACGAGTAGAAAACAGCAAACAATTGAAAAGACAGCCTAAACTGCAAAAGGCGAAACGTGCCCCTGTTTTTGGTGGAGTTGTCACACCGTCTAAATCGGTGTCGCAGCGTAAACGGTATAAATCTTGGCGCAAGGTTGAAGGGCCGCTGAAAACGGTACAGAACTTTGTTTTCTCAAGCCGTTGGATCAGCTTGGCTCTTTTAAGCGTATCGGTTTACTTTTTGTACGGCTTTGTGAATTCGCCCGATTACTTTATTACTCAGATCCCGATTGTGGGTGCGGACTCGGTTCCAATGGATGAGATCGCGCTGACGAGCGGATTGGCGGGCAAGCACATTTTTACAGCTGACCCTGAAGCGGCCGCTGAGGCGATTTTAGAACTGCCCGGCATTACGGCCGTCGATGTACGACTAGATTGGCCGAACCAGGTTGATATTGTTGTCGTAGAAGAGCAGCCGGTTGCGATTTGGATGAGCAATGGCACCGCCTGGTGGGTTAACAAGCAAGGCGGGTTATTTCCAGCTCGGGAAGATCGGCCGGACCTGATGGTGATCGAAGGTTTCGGGCAAGATGGAATCGTCGGCCGCGATATGCCTGAGGTTATCATCGATGATATTACCGGCGAAGCCCTAGAACCCGGCATGATAGACCCTGAATCGGGTGACGAAGTTGCACAAATAAATTATGGGGCGATCCCCGATGAAATCTTGCACGGTGCAGTTCAACTAAGCCGTTTGCAACCTTATGGCGAACCGATCAATGCGTTTAAATATAACGTCAGCAGCGGTTTGCATTTTACAGATCCGCGTGGTTGGGATGCCCATTTTGGGATCGGTATCAATATGGATCAAAAGTTGGCCGTGTATAACGCCCTCGTCAACGAACTGGCGTTACAAGGCATTGTCCCGATTTTTATTAGTGTCGAGAATCCCAATCGGCCGATTTACAGAAACTATTAGAGAGATAGAGATCGGTGGTCAGGGTTCAGAGACTGTTCTGTTAACCCCAATCATCACTCTTTATCAAGAAGTTTATTATGGAAGGAATTGCGTTTGCCCTAGACATAGGGTCATCAAAAATAGCGGCCGTTGTAGGTGAAATCGCCGACGGCGAGTTGCAAATCATCGGCTTTGGCTCGAAAGAAGTTTCTGGTATTCGCCGCGGCATGATTACCGATGTTGCTCAAGTGACGTCTGCCATCAGCCAAGTGCTAGAGCAGGCAGAAGAAACGTCTGGCTATAAGCTGACCAATACGCTTGTCAACGTGAGCGGTGATCATATCTCATCCTTAAATAACACCGGCGTGGTGGCGATTAGCGACCGTGACAAAGGGGTGACGATGGACGACATTCACCGGGCGATGGATGCGGCCCGAGCGGTGCCAATTCCCCATAATCGTGATCTGTTGCACCTGTTGCCACGTACTTTTCGCATCGATGATCAAGAAGATGTAAAAAGCCCGATCGGGATGCACGGATTTCGCTTAGAAGTCGATGCTCATATTGTGATTAGCGCTTTGCCCGCGATGCAAAATATTAAAGGGTGTACCGAAGCGGTCGAACTTCAGGTTGATGAATTTATCATGTCGAGCTTGGCGAGTGCAGAAGGGGTCGTCAGTGAGGCTGAAAAAGATATGGGGGTGCTGGTGGCTGATATCGGTGCTGGTACAACCGATGTGGTGTTATACACCAACGGAGCCCCATTTATGACCAAAACATTGCCGATTGGTGGGCAGCTGATTTCAAACGATATCGCGATCGGTTTGCGCGTTCCTTTTGAAGTGGGTGAAGATATTAAGCTGCGCCATGGGGATGCACGGCCGGAGCATATGCCAGAAGGGGCGACATTCACCGTATCACCGTTTGGTGGGGAGAAGATCACGGTCGGCCATCGGGAGCTGTCTGAGGTGGTTGAAGCCCGTGTCGAAGAAATTTTTAACCTCATCTCGAAAGAGGTGAAAGAGAGTGGCTTTACCGGCTTAATTCCGGCCGGCATTGTGCTCACAGGCGGATCAGCCCGTCTAAAAGGGATCAGCGAGGTCTCGCAAAAAGTATTAGGTATTCCGGCCCGCATCGCCGAGCCGCGAAACCTAAACGGGCTGGTTGAAAAGATTAATGATCCCGCATTTGCCACGAGTATCGGCATGTTGCGTTGGGCGATGACGGAACATTATGTTTACGCTCAGCCGCAGCGGGGCGGATTTGGCTTTTTGAAGAACACCATGGATGTGTTTAGACGAATGTTGCCAGGATAACTGGCGGGCCGATCTGTAAGACAACGAAGTACGAAATAACGTTAGAAGAAAAAAAAGAGGATCGAATTGCTAAATGTAATTTAGCAGGAGAAAGTAAAATGACTAGAAGCAATAACCCATATCGAAATCGAGACAAACATGACTCGAAGCAGGCGCCGACCGTGCCTGCAAACCTAGATTCTGCAGCTAGCCCAGGCCTTTATGATGGCCCGGTTTCTGGCCAAGCGGTGATTAAGGTTGTTGGTGTTGGTGGCGGCGGTAGCAACGCGGTTGATCGTATGATCGAGGCAGGCATCGAAGGTGTCAGCTTTGTTTCGATGAATACTGACAATCAGGCGTTAGCTAATAGCAAAGCGGACATCCGCCTGCACATCGGTGACCGTTCAACCCGGGGCTTAGGCGCTGGCGGTGACCCATCACGCGGTGCGAATGCGGCCGAAGAATCGGCCGAGCTGATCTACTCTTCACTTGAAGGGGCAGACATGGTGTTTATCACCGCCGGAATGGGTGGTGGGACCGGAACCGGTGCAGCACCTGTGACCGCAAAGGTCGCTCGTGAAGTTGGTGCGCTGACGATCGGTGTGGTTACCCGGCCGTTTTCGTTCGAAGGGCATCGCCGCTCAGAATCCGCTTTAACCGGAATTAACGAACTGAAAGAATATGTCGATACGCTGATCGTGATTCCAAACGACCGTTTGCTTGATGCAACCGATCAACGGATGTCTCTCAAAGATAGCTTCCGCTTAGCGGACGAAGTGTTGCGCCAAGGGATCCAAGGGATCAGTGAATTGATCACAACCCCAGGTTTGATTAACCTTGACTTTGCAGATGTTAAAACGATTATGTCTGTGGGTGGTGCGGCTCTGTTGGCCGTCGGCTCCGGCCGTGGCGAAGACCGAGCAATGCAGGCGGCACACAACGCACTCAGCAGCCCGCTGCTTGATGTTACCATCGACGGTGCTCGAGGCATCCTGTTTAATGTAACAGGTGGCCCAGACCTTAGCCTGTTCGAAATTAACCAAGCTGCATCGATCATTCGTGAAACGGCTCACCCAGATGTTAATCTCATCTTTGGTGCGGTTATCGATGAAAATATGGGCGAAGAGATCCGCATTACGGTTATCGCAACCGGATTTGGCACTGAAGCGCCAGCGATGCGTTCACTCAGCCGTAATTTCCGCGAAAAATCAAACTCAACCCCATTGGGGCAACCGAAACGAGAGTCAGGCGGCTTTAGCCATTCATCCCCTGCATCATCCAGCCCACCAGCTCCGGATGAATCGAACTCGTTTTCTGGTCGAGATAATATCGAAATTCCGACATTTTTGCGTAATCGCGAAAATCGGAAAAATGGTTAATCTCAGTCACAGCTTCTAGTTAAAGAAAAAGGGGGATGTGAGTCATTCTCACATCCCCCTCTTTGGCTTGATGTTTCGCAAGATATTAATCGGTCGTTGTAACTTGAAAAACGGCTGAATTGTCATTTGGAAGTGAGTCTAACAATCTGAGCTCGTGCCCCCCAACAACGATTGATTCCCCAATTTCTAAGACCGCCTGCTGAGTTTTATTTGCGCTCTCATTCGTATCATAGACTGAAACCCCGGCCGAAGTACGGTCTACAAACGTCACACCGATCTCTAGCCCATTGATCGAGCCTTCTGTCCCCTGCGTAATGGCGATGGTATCTGGTGCGCTAAGCTCATAGCTTTCGCTCGGTGCTGGACTCCCCTGAAAAAATAAATACCCGAATAGTATCAGAACAACGCCGACTACGATCCAGATCCAAACTCTCGCTTTCATGACTGTTCCTCGTTGCTATCGAGCGATAATCGGGTTGACGCTAACCCCACGCATGGTGTCAACAAACTCTTGCTGGGTCAAGATTGACTCACCCGTGTGCCAGCCCCATGGGTTTCGCAGGGTAATTTTTTTCGCGGAAGCGTCTACATCGACAATAAAATAGGCATGGCCTGCAACCAGTTCGCCACCTTGCTTATTTTTTGCGAATCGTGGGTGGCCTGTCCGGTCAGGGAAGTCGATGCTACCGAGCTTGAAGTCTGTACGTGTGTAGCAGGCCATCGCATAGCCATCTTCTTTCATCTGCTGTAGCTGCCCAAAGTCCGCTTGACTGGGCCATAGCGCTTCACTTTTTTGACCCGTAAGCGATTCCATCGCATTGTGCGGCCAGCCGCCGATAATTTTATTGTAGCTGCCCAGCATTGTGGCATAGGCTTTTTCTAGGATGATGGGCCACACTTCTACCTGTCGGCCGAAACGATCTTCGATGATGTCACCGACACGGGTAAACGCTTCTTTCCCATCTTTAAATGGAACCCGAGCTGACACGTTGATCGTTTGGGGGGTCAGGCTGCCGAACCATCCTTGTTTAAATAGTTTTACATCGTAGGTGCTGTTGTCTTTTGTGCGGATGATGCTTTTGATATGTTGCGGCCGGTGCTGAGCGATCGAGGCGATTGAAGAGAGGAAATAGCAGTCGCCTAATAGACCTTGATCGACATCATCGGGATGAATACCATCAACGAACGCTTTATGGTCCTTGATATCAGTATATTTCGCCCCGGTTGAATTAGGAACTTTATTGAATTTTAAATCATTATTGGCAGACATAGTTTGCGAACCATTTGTTTTGGCACATTATGTTTTAGAAATTTCTTGGCAAAGGCACGAAAAGTCTGTTGAATTCAGGCTGGAGTTGCGAGAAGCAGCCTAGACTTTTCGTGTCTAGATCTTGTCATTCAGGTTAATTGTTTGGAACAAGATAAT
>JAHDEB010000051.1:0-13126 GCA_020629055.1 Chloroflexota bacterium | reverse complement strand
AGACTTTTCGTGTCTAGATCTTGTCATTCAGGTTAATTGTTTGGAACAAGATAATCCTGTTGTTGGCCGGAAAGAATGACTGATAAGGGGACGAAAGTGTACCCCTGAGCCTGTAATTCTCCAATATATCGATCAATAGTTTCTGGCATTTCCGGGTGCCAAGTGTGCGAGTAAAGGATCCCACCTGGAAAAGAGGTTTCTAACAAGGTGCGACACATCGACTCTGCGTTGGCCCCTTCACGCCAATCTTCAGTGCTGCCGGTCCAAATCACGGTGCTGTACCCTACTTCGTAGGCGGCTTGTACGCTAATCTCGGACCGTGAGCCAAAGGGGGGGCGTACAAATGGCAATGTGCTTTTCCCGGTTAAATTGCGCACCAGTTGTTCAGTTTGTGCCAATTCTTTCTTAACCGTTTCTGCGTCCATTTCGGCCATGTTGCGGTGTGACCAGCTATGGTTGGCGAACTCATGGCCGCGAGCCCCCATTTCTGTCACCCACTCAGGATACACGTGCCCCCAAGAGCCTAGAATAAACATCGTTGCTTTGACTTGGCGGCGGTCTAGCACGTCGAGCAGTGGGCCCATCACTTCGGCCGAGCCTTCGACATCAAACCCCAAATGAATGAGCTTGGGGACGTTGCTAAACCCCGTATTAATCTCAATCGGAGAGGCGATATGTGGGGGAAGCGCGTCTGTAATCAGATATTGATTGGTGTAATTAATCGTTTGTTCTAGCGGGCGACAGCCTCCTGGCTCTGCGGTTGCAATCTCTTCAACAACTTCAGTCGCCGTTGGTTCTGGAGGTAGGGTGGCGGTTGGTTCCGGGGTGGGGGTTTCAGTTGGGGGGATGTCGGTCGAAATAGGGGTAGGCGTTGCTGGTTCGGAAATGACGACCGGGGGCAAGGTGCTGGTTGCGTCGGCAACCTCGGCTGTTTCAGTCTCTGTTTGAGTTGAGCCCGGTGTATTTGTAGAAGCAGGCGGTGCATCGTTGTCGGCCGAGCAGCCGATGGCGATCGCCACAAATATCAATAGAAGTAAGCGAGCACAAGACTTAGCCCGAAACAAAACAGTCACAACTAATTGCCTGCTTCACTTTCAGCTGCATCGATTGACTGCTGGGTGTTTAACGGGTAAGGGATATAGCGGGCCAAGCCGCCACCTTCTTCGTTGGTGCTAGCCCCAGCAAACCAGATGGTACCAAAGCTGTCGATAATCATTTCTTGAATTCGATCTGATGGCAACCCATCACGGACGCTGATTTTCTCCCAATCGATCGAGTTGTAATAATACATCGCGTTGCTGGTCGTTGAAACGAGCGTCTCGTTGGATAGTTCTTGGAAAATAAGATCTGAAATATAGAATCCACGAACCTGAGGGATCTGCACCATGGTGCGGGATTGATTCAGAACATATAAATCATCCCCGTTGCCGATGTATAGCGTGTTGTTTGGCCCTTCTTGAATGACCGTAATCGGGTCTGTTGACAGCGGGCTGTTTGAGCGATCAAAGATGTTAAATACACCGCCAGAGCGCACACCGATCCGGCCGTCTTCTAGCCCTAGATAAAGGTCATCTTTGACCCATAACATGGTTCGGATATCGATGGTGGGCAGGTCTTTCATTTCGCTGACCGACCGGCCATTGTATTGGAACAGACCACGAGCCGTGCCTATCCAAATATTCTTTTCTTGGTTGTCTTTACCAATTGTCCGAATTTGCTGATCGATCATGATCGGATCGTTAATCCACTCATCACCGATATAAACCGCACCTCTAAAGGTGCCTACCCAAATTCCACCGGCCGGGTCCGCAAATAATTCCGTGATCCAGTTGGCTGGCAAAACACTGTTTGATGCGTCGAAATACTCCCAAGTTGCACCGGTGAGGTCGTCAATAGGGGCTTTATACAGTCCGCGTCGGGTACCTACCCAAATATGGCCGTCTGCTTCAGCAAGGGCGGTTATATCGTTGGTTGGGAACTGATTGGGCAGTAAAAGAGGTTGCCATTTATCAGTTGCTAGTTCAGAAGTTGTTAAATCGCCGCCTACAAAGTTGCCAACCCATACCCCATCATTTTGATGGCCGTATATTAAATTACCTTGGCTAACATGAATCGCGGTGATCCCATTTTCAAGCTGGAATTCGGCCGAGGGGTGGTTAAAAATTTTGGCGCAATTTAGCTCACTAATGCTAAATGCACAGACATTCCCAAAGCCAGAGCCGTACCAGATCGTTCCATTTGAATCGACACTAACACTTTTACCCAATCCACGTGGCAAGTTGGTGTTTTCGTCGGTGTATAAAGTGAACTCACCTTTAGAATTACCAGCCATTAACCCGTCGTTGGTCGCCATCCAGATTAGCCCGGTGTGTTCAGAATCCCATACCATTTCAGAAATGTTCTGCGTCGGTAATGTCTCACTCGCTTTACTGTAGCTAACGGTTTCGCTTGTTTCTTCGTTGAACACCAACAGGCTGCTACCGGTGTTAATCCAAATATTGTCATCGATGAGCAAGATTTGGTGAACCGCATCTGTTGGTAAACCGTCACTCCGGTCAATGCGTGATCGCTCGTCCCGCTTTAAGTCGTGTATGGTCAGCCCGTCATTTGTGTAACCGACATATAACTTGGTCCCTTGGCGATCGGTTTTACATTGAACGGTACTCACTTGATTGCTGATTAGCTGCCGCCCATCGACATCAAAAATCTCATTTTCTAAAGTTTCAAGGTTTAGAATACCTAATCCACTCTCAGACGCGATCAGTAGTCGCGGTTCTGGCATTTCACAATATGTGATTTGGTTGATGTCGTTGCCAACTAAGCCGTCGTAAGTCGTTAATCTTGTGGCGCTACCGGCCTGTAAGTCCCACACCGTTAATCCAGAGCCGGACGCGGCATAAATTTTATTATCGATCTCGAGGACGTCTCGAATTTTGTTTCCGTTCGAGTACATGTACCAGCCAGCATCCTCTAGTTCAAAACCGTTTGATCGAGAACGGCGGAGGAACGTGGTGCTGGGTGGAGATGATTCCCAAGCGTAGGCATTGCCGTTAATTTTATCTAAATCGAATATCGGAATGTTAACCACCGGTCCGGACACTTCAGGTTGTGTGACCGTTTCAATCGGCTCTTCGACTGTTTCTGCGCTTGTTTCGATTTCAGTTTCTGTCTCTGTTTCAGTAGATGCTACAGGTTCGGTGGTATCTTCATTTTCAGATGAGTCAGTACCGTCGGCTGGGACAATGGCGGTTTCTTGGCCCCCATCTTGCCCAATTTCTTCATTAACGGCCGCTGTTTCTTCCCCACTGTTATCACCCGATTGGCGCAAGACATTGGTCAAAGAAAGTCCAAATAAGAGCAGGCCACCGATAATGACAACCCCGATTAAACCGAAAATCCCCATACTCATCATCGAGCGCGAGCCTTTCGCTTTTGGCTGGGCTGCCCTTGCATTCTGCCCTTGATCGGTCCAAGCTTCAGTTACGCTGGTTCTTGCAGCGCTTGTTTGCCAAGTTTGTGTTTGGTCAATTGCGGAGCTGGGAGAAGCAGCCGGGGGAGTATACACATTGGTATCTTTTAGATCGGCATCATAACCCGAGCTGCCATTGGGGGCCAAAGGCAGATCCCTTTGTTGGGTAGAGTCGGCAAAATCAACTTGAGGCGACTCATATCGGTCTTCAGTGTAGTCGTTTTGTTTCTTAGCCCGATCGTGTTGACCAAAAACAAACATCCAATCCGGTTCTTCTTCGAAGTCCGGGGTGTAATCTTTATTGGTTGTGATATTGACCTTGGTCGAATCTAGGTTTAGCTCGTCATGGACGGCCGTTTCTACTTGATCAGCACCGGTTGAAATCCTGAAAATATTTTTAAATCGATTCACCAGCTCACTAGCGAAAATCGGCCGATTAGAACCGACATAATCAAGCCCCAGTTTGAAAAAGCGGTCGATTTCAGCTACTTGATCTTGGTAGTAATCGCCAACGCTAGGAATCTGATCATGTAAAAGCATGTAGGGGATTTCATTGACAGATTTCCCTTTGAACGGGGTCGTGCCCGTCAGCATCTGATAGAGTAGGACGGTCAGAGAGTAAATATCACTTTGACGAATTAACTTTCGGTTTTCTAAATACTCTGGGCTGTATGAAGACAAGTCCCTTAATTGATCAGGCTCTACCGGAGGCATAATAAACCCGCCCAAGTAGGCGATACGCTCAGCATTGAACCAGACCGCATCTGGGTTAATATTTCCGTGTGCCGCATGAACCGCGTGTAAGGCGTCGAGCGCGTCACCTAGCCGTTCTGCAATCGGCACAATTTCGCTGGGCTTTAACTTGCCCCTGCGCCGCAAAATTTCGGTTAGCGAGCCACCACCCATTACCGGTGAAACGATATAGGGTTGATCGCCAAAGCTGCCATATTGATAGACGGGAAGAATGGCCGGATGGCTAATGCGATTGAGAATCGACCCTCGTGTTTCAAAATTCGCTTTCATTTCCTCCCCTGCAAGATAGTTTGAGGGGTATAGGCGTAAATGAACCGATTGGTTGTTTTTATCGTTTAGCGCTTCGTAAACTGTGGCATGTTGCTCTTTTGTGATTTCGTGAATGAGTTGAAAGCGCTCTATCTTCAATATGGTCATAATGTTGACGAAAACGTAGGGATACGTCGATAGCTATTGGCGGTGTTTGAAAGCTTGGGGATCACCCGTTAATAAGTTTTGAATTGATGGTTGAACCTAGAGAATTCGAATGGATCAGATGTCCAACGCTATTTACGGAATAGCCCTTTTTGGTTCAGTTCTTTGAATTATAGGGTGGCTAAATTCAAGGTTTTTCTGTGGCCTAGGTGTAGCTTAATAAATTGATTGGTAAACCAGATTGAAACAGTATCAGTCTGGTATTTCGATTTAGGTTACGGTACGTACTTTTTTTATAAAATTCGCATTAAAAAGCTTTTTATAAGCAAGATATTATCTTACAAACCGTTTATCCCCTTGATCTGGGCCCAAAATCGTTTAGAAATCGACCAATTCCAAGAAAATAGCTGCAAATTAAACTCACTTGTTGGGCGAATTTTACCGTTTGGCGGCCGTCTCTTGATAAAAATGGGGGGAGACGAAGGAATTAAATGTAAAGTACTTTACTATCATAGTTGAACTAGAGGTAGGAGGCTATTCATTTTCCCGCAAGATTAATTTAAATACCTGTGAAATTTGTCCCGTTTGGCACAAACTGCAGCTTTTTACACGCTTTCTTTCAACTGTTGCTGCTCGTTCGATGGCTATGAACAGTAATCAATCATGACTTGGGCTAGAATTTCAGCCAGATGAATGACCGAATCGACATCGACCCACTCTTCTGCCGAATGCAGCCCGTGTCCGGTTGGCCCGATTAAGACGGTGTCTGAACCGGCCGTGGAGTGATAGGCTGCATCGGTCCAGAAATGTTGGCCGATAATGGGGGCTGTTTCGCCGAGAACGCTCTGAGTCGCTTTTTTCAAGCTTTTGACGATCGGGGCCCCTTCATCTACTTCAAACCAATCATTTACTAAAATCGTTTTGAATTCAATTTTGATTTCTGGGTCCTCGGCGATTAATTCATCGATTAACTGCTGGATTTCTTGCTCCGCTTGTTCGGCCGTTTCGCCCGGAATCGTGCGGCGTTCTACCCCCAGCGTACATTCGGCCGCATACGCGCTCCAAGCCGATCCCCCGGTCAGGGTGGCCGCGTGTAAAGATGGGGGGCCGAGCAGTCGATGAGGCGGCCGTTGAGCCAACTCTTGTTCAAGGCGGTCTAATTTTGCTAGAAAACGGCCCATGCGCATATTGGCATCGATTCCCATATCGGGGCGACTGCCATGATAGGCTCGACCGGTGGTTTTAACCTCGAACCAAATAAACCCTTTATGGGCGATACTGATTTCAAGATCCGATGGCTCTGTGACGATCACCGCATCGGGTTGATAATGGGGCAAAATCGACTGCACCCCTATGCTTGCAAATTCTTCATCCGCCACACCGGCGATGTGGATGTCACCGCGAAGCGTGAGGCCCGCATCTGCCACCATTTTTAGGGCACCTATTTGGGCCGCCATCGCCCCTTTCATATCTTGTGACCCACGGCCGAACAGTTTCCCGTCCCTAATTGCGCCAGAAAATGGCTCCGCCATCCCTTCGACATCGACGGTGTCGAGATGGGCGTTTAGCATCAGGCTATTGCCCCCGCCACTACCCAAGCGGCTGCCAACCACACTGACGCGGCCGGGTTCCGGTTCGAAACGCTGAATTGCACAGCCTAAATCGGCCAATAAAGATTGGGCATAATCAGCAACTTCCGCTTCACCTGCCCCTGTGGGGTGCAAAGATGGATTGGTTGAATTGATTTGCACCATCTTTTGTAAAATGGAAGTGATATATTGTTTATCTGGTTTTAGCATTGGGCCTCGGGTGGAAAGGGGAGCGATTTTTCTATGCTCGCTTTTTTTTCTTCTTCAGAACGGAAATCACCGTTTGCGAGCTAAAGATTAAACACCTGCCAGCAATTTAATCTTTACCCCTTAACTTAATTTGAAGAGCTGGAAATAATCGGCAAAAATGCTTTTTCTGTCTCTTCGCCTAAAACAGCAAAGTAGGTGAGTGCCGATCCATCTGCTTCTATTCGCACATTTTCCACGAAATTTTGATTCGGTGCCAGTGTCCAATTCAATTCGGCCGGATCCCAATAAAACAGACCCAAGGTTTGTTCTTTTACGCGTCGAATCCCAAACTCTTCATAGAAGATCGTGACCGTAAAGTCTTGACCAATGGCCATATCAACGGGCGATCGGTCAACAAGGCTAACAGCACTGACCTGATATTGATATAACGTCGTGTCTAATCCGCTCTCTTCCGTCGGGCCAGCGGGGAGGTCGGCCGGGTTAAGCGCTAAGATTGTGATTTCAACCGTGTCTGTGAAGGTGCCGCTTGGGAAATCGAAACGGAAGTCACCGGACGCCAGGCTGGTCGATTGATCCGGTTGGGTGGTTGCTACGATGGTTGGCAATGGTGTTGGTGTATTGGTAGGTGTAGGAGTTGGGGTGTTGGTGGGTGTATTGGTTGGTGTCGGGGTATTGGTCGGTGTGGGCGTATTGGTTGGTGATGGTGTCGGCGTGGGGGCTTCGGTGCGGAAGCTCGCAACAACAGGCGCTGTATTGCTGAGGGTCAGATAATTGGCTGCACCATTTGAGAAGAGGTGATTGATGCCGGTCGGCCGTCCTGCATAAAATTTATTGCTATTTGACCAATATGGAATGCGCAGGCAAGTGATACCGCATCCATTTTGATACGCCATAATTGTCCTAAACGGGGTTCCAACCGTGTTTTGATGGCCGAAGCTGTAGTTATACGCGCCAGGGAAACCCCCAGAATTTGCCCGATCGTGCTGTGCCCCAAAGGTGTGACCGGTTTCATGGGCGAAACTAAGATTGCTGGTGGCGCAGTTTTGGGCCACCACGCTAAATGCATAAGCTTCAAAATCATACGAAGGGACATCCATCACAAAGGCTTTGCCACAGAAAACACTTGCGTCGCTGCGGATTAAACTAACGATATCGGCCCCATATTCATTGCGCAATTTGGCAACGTCTGGATGCGTGCGCACATTGTTTAGATCATTGTCTAAGTTTGATGATTCCGAAAGTGATATTTCTTGAACATGCACGAGGTTCAACTGCACATTGGCATCGCTATTTTGATAGGTGCTGTTGGCTTGGGCAACAGACGCATAGATAAGATTGCCCATCGGACTGTCTCCCCCTATTTCGTTTTTGGCCGCGCTCGTATAAACGACCAAAACATCAACTTCTTTGGCCGTCGTATCATTTGGGGCGATTTGGTTGATCGGGGCGGGTGATTTTAGTTGTCCCGATAATTCTGGGTGTAGCGGGTCACCATCTGGTGGAAAAATCCCTGTTAGCTGTTCAACTAAGTGCAGGGACTCTCCTACGTTTGCATCGACATCCGGCCGAATGCGGTACAGCAACCCATCCCGTTGGATATGGCCGTATAGGCTGTTGCCGGTCCACGAAAGTAGGATTTCACTTTGCGGGGTTTCGCTATCTTGGCCGATCCAGACTTGCCCTCCGTTCAAAAAACGGTCTGTTCGCAAGTGGTCAGCTTCGATTGTTACATCTTCAAACAGGTTAAGGCTCAATGGGTCTGATGACCGGTTGGTAAGCCCGGTTGGATTAAAGTGCAGTTGCCCCACACGTGTGACCTCTTTCCCCATAGCGGCCGAAGATGCTCGGCTGCTTGCCTGACTGTCTGAACCGGGAACCGGTTGAAAAACAGCGTCTGATGAACCGGCGGCCGGTAGCCGAGAACTGAAAATTGCGATCAGTAAGGTCGCGATGCATATTAAGAATATCGTTTCGCGGCGCCACAAAGAAAAGGGTCTAAACATAGTGTTTATGGTTTTAGAATATCGATGGGGATAAATCCACTGCTGCCCGGCTGCTTCGTAATCCCACTCTCTGCACCCATCACATGTTGCTCGTGCGTGCCCAGATTAGACTTTGGCATCGCGCTTGGTGCCGGGAAAGGGACATCGTGTTTTAACAACAGCCGGCGGATGAGATAGATTAGCATTTTGGCATCATAGCCCGCTTTTGTGTTGCGGTATTGTTTGGGGTCCCGATTGGCCCAGGCCTCGACGATGGTGATCCCTTCGCCTGACGGGTGGGGGCCAAAGGTAACCTGAAAGATGCAGGTGCCGGTTGAGGCGCGATGGACATGCATGCGGTCATTCTCATCGACATAGATAAACCATTTATCATCGGCCGATTGAGGCACGACTCCGATTTTAATTTGCTCCCATGCGTCGGTATCGATCGTTGCATCGATATCAAGCGGAGCTCGTTCTGTAGGTAAAGGTTTGTGTTGCCAATCGGTTTGCTGTGCGATTTTTGTCATTTAACTGTTGGATAGCGTTTTTTGCAAAACGGCCATAAAAGTGTCTATTTCTTCAGAGTTATTGTAATAGTGGACCGAGGCGCGTACCAGAGAGGTTAGTCCTCGTTGTTCGAACGACACGTAGCTGCCGGAGCCACTTGAAACAGAAACGTTGATCTTTTCAGCCGCCAAGCTTTTCTTGATCGCCTCTGCATCTAATTGGTCTGCATAAAACGTAACCAATCCGCACCGCTCTGCACCAACATCCGTGACCGTTACGCCATCAACGTTAGATAGTTTTGCACGCAAATCGGCCGCTAATGTGTAAATCTGGTCTCGAATATTGTGTAAACCCCAGTCTAAGGCGTAGTCGATTGCTACCCCAAGGGCAACTTTGCCCGCGAAATATTGTTCCCAATTTTCGAACCTCTTCGCATCGGACCGAATCGTGTAGCTGGTTGCCGAGGTTAGATCGGCCGAATGTTGGTCGAGCATGGCCGGCTCTAGCTGCTCGATAAGCCCTTTGCGGACATAGAGCAGTCCGGTGCCACGCGGTCCACGTAAAAACTTGCGGCCGGTGCCTGAAAGCATATCGCAGCCGATTTCTTCAACATCAAGCGGTATCTGCCCCACACCCTGACAAGAATCAAGCAGGTAAGGAATTCCGGCCGCTTTGGCGATTTTGCCGACGGCCGCGGCCGGGTTCACTAAGCCTCCACCTGTGGGGATATGGCTGATCGCGATCAACTTGACCCGGTCATCAATCATATTTTCAAGCGCCTGCACATCTAGCTGGCCGTGTTCATCGTCTGGCACAAAGACAACCTCTGCGCCAAAACGGTTGGCCTGCTGAATCATGGCGATCAGATTGCTGCCATACTCAGCGATACTCGTGATGATCTTGTCACCTGGCTGAAACTTGAATGAGTAGAACGCCATATCCCACGCCCGAGTGGCGTTTTCGATATAGGCGATTTCATCGGCCGAACAGTTAAGCAGTTTGGCCGATGCGGTATAAAAATTATCAAGTCCTGCGCTTTCTGCAGCGACCGTTTCGTATCCCCCATACATCTCTTCTTTGTTCAAGTAGCTGTACAAACTGTCAGCTACCATGGTCGGCATCAAAGATGATCCAGCATTGTTAAAGTGGATCATGTTCTCGGCCCCTCGAGTTTCCAATCTGGCTTTTGTCACGTCAAATGTTTTCATTTGCTAGGAATTATCCCATACCTTAGCAGAACGGCCTAGAATTCTTAGGTCTTGAGACGCAACGCAAGCTGCCTGACCAAACTGCGGTAGATTTGGTGGTGAGGAAAGCGGCGAACCCCTATGGAAAGAGGATAAACATCGTGCCTGAAGGACCAGAAATTCGACTTGCCGCCGACAAAATTGCAGAAGCGATTGTTGGCAAACCAACCACAGAAGTTTTCTTTGAGTTTCCCCAGCTCAAGCCGTTTGAGTCTCGGCTGACCGGCCGAACGGTGATCGGCATAGAAACTTATGGAAAAGCGATGTTGACTCGCTTCGAGAATGACCTAAACATCTATAGCCACAATCAGCTCTATGGGATTTGGATGGTGCGAAAGGCCTATGATTGGCCGCAGACTAAACGATCGTTGCGGCTGGCCATTCACAATGCTGAGTATTCTGCTTTGCTGTACAGTGCGTCTGATATAGAAGTGCTCGAAGATTGGGAGGTGCCGGAGCATCGGTTTATTCGCAAAATCGGCCCTGATTTGCTTGACCCAGCGGTTACGATCGATTTGGTTGCTGCGCGATATTTGGATGACCGGTTCAAACGGCGCCGACTGGCGACTATTCTTTTAGATCAAGGGTTTTTGGCCGGTATCGGCAACTATTTACGTAGCGAGATTCTTTATGTTGCCGGTGTGCACCCAAAAATGAGGGCAATTGACTGCTCGACTGAGCAAATTCGTAAACTGGCGGAAGCCTCGGTCATGCTGACGCGCCAATCCTACCAAACCAAGGGCATCACGAATGATTTGAGCCTGGTTGAAACATTAAAGGCGGATGGGTTAACCCGAGCGGAATATAGGCACTTTGTTTTCAATCGGGCTGACCGACCCTGTTATGGTTGCGGCCGGCCGATCGTTAAAGAGATGCATGGTTCCCGTCGTTTGTATATATGTGTTAACTGCCAACCAACCTAATTATGCCAAACGACAATGTATTCGGCGTAATCACGCCTTTCGATTAACGAAACTAGGTTAAATACGCCAAAGGTTGTTTGAATATAGCTATTATTCGGTAAAAATCGCTTTTTTACTGTAGGTTTCTATGTATTATTTTTTACGGGGACCGATTAAAATATTACGATAGTGTGGGTGTCATAGAGATGTAAACATTTTCTATGAACTGTGGGTCCTCTTATACATTTTTTGAGCAAAACTACAGTGAGCCGATATTGCCTTCAATTGAAAGTGGATCAAAATGGGTAACTGTCTTCAATTGAATTCTGATCAAAATTAAAACTTGGTTCGGAACGAATTTTCGCAAAATATAGTCGGATGGATCTTGCTGAAAGTTTCGAATATAAGCTTGCTATTCTACATATGGGTTTGAATGATATCCCTTCAACATGTTACAGGAGAATCATTTTTATCGATATTCCAAATATTTATATCTAAAAATTCTGCAACGAGACTTAACATTCCTCGTTGTTGAAAACAAAAAAGCCGGTTCCTAAACGACCCTGGAAAAGTAGCTAGGAACCAGCCACATTCGATCCAACAAAATATTGAACCGTATGACAAGTCAGAAAGCAATCTGGGTTATTCCCTTTCTTGTTTTCTAAAGGGGAATGATAGCTGACTGACATACCATTTCGATGAATCTTTGTTACTTCTATTAGTGTAAACCTATATATAGGGATTCCAGGCAAATCGTCTGGAGGAGACCAAACAATGAAATATTCCAAATACAATAAGGGAAGGGGGATTCGGAAATTGCCTTCTTTGCTAGCATTGCTAGCTTTCCTTACGATTTTGACTGCCTCAGTTGCAACAAGTCAATTTGGTGCATCAGCTGTTTATGCTGATGGTGGAGATATCCAATCAATTGATTTCTCGGCCGAAGATCCTGAAGAATACGATCATGCAACCGGCGGTGGAGCTTATGGTTCAGATACGGATGGGGATGGAAAAGAAACGGTAGAGTCATTACAAGGTGGAGATTTTGCCTGTGGGGATCTTGTAAGCTTTTTTGTGGCTCTGAATGTTCAAGGGGATGGGACAGATGATCCCCAAACAATTCAGTTAACCAATACATTTTTGGCTGATGCTACTGGGCAAACCGGTGCGGGTCTCACCGATGTTGTAAATGTCGTTATTGACCCAACCGACCCTGCACAGAGCAATGATGGGGGTAGCACAATTACCATATTAGATGAGGGAATCGACGCGAATGGCGCTGCTCCATTTATGAATGATGGGCAAGCACTAAATGGTGGTGGGGATTCTACCTACGTTACGTACACGGTAGATGATCTCGAAATGGGTGAGACGGTGATTGTGCGTATCGATGTGCGTATAGAGTGTGCCCCGAATACAAGCCCAACCGGTAACTTACAAGGGAATTTGATGGAAGCAGACATTGTTGCCATCAATGGTGGAACACCATTCGGTCCAGATGCGGTAGCTGGCGGTAATCAAACGGTTCCATTTCAAAAGATTGGAAACCTTATCGGAGCTGGTGAGCCATTATTGGAACTTCAAAAAACTGTCATGCCTATTGGTGGCACTTGTGGCGTAGATGACGTCGAAATCCTTAATGTAACCCAAGGTGATACGGTTACCTACTGTTATTTGGTGATTAATGATGGCACGGCCGATTTGGAAAATGTAGTCATTAGCGATGATAACGGCACACCTGGGAATACGGGTGACGACTTTACGATCAATGTAGGTACAGTTGCATCTCTGACACAATCGTATGTAACGGCCGACGTCGTTATTGCAAACAGCGGTTCTACTATCAATACTGCAACCGCAACTGGGGACGGCCCACAAAACACAACACTGACTGATACGGATACAGCAGAAGTAATTGCAGAAATAGTGGTCACTAATCCATCACTTGCATTTACGAAGAACCTGCTAAGCAACGCGGATGAGGATGGCTCGGGCAATGTGAGCTTAAATGACACATTGACCTACCAGTTCACCGCCAGCAACGATGGGG